>JAFPVN010000296.1 GCA_017395275.1 Candidatus Methanomethylophilaceae archaeon
CTTCGGTCCTGTCGAGGACTACTGCGACATTCAGCACTACCGCAGGCTCCTCAAGAGCATCAACCCCAACGACAGGCCGTCCCAGAACTTCCAGAAATACGTCCGCACCGAGATCGATGTCCGCAACCTGGAGACCATCCTGAAGCTGAAGGTGGTCGGAGTGTACGGGGAGGCAGTCGCCCCGTACCTCATCCCGGGCGGAAGGTACATAGACAAGAAGACGGCCATGCAGCTGGCTGGAGCCGAGACCATCGAGGGAGCATCCTCCGATATCGCTCAGCTCGAGTTCTACGAGGCAATCAAGGACGTCTTCGAGGCGGAGGACATGAAGGTCCGCGACGTCGTGCTCGCTATGAAGAAGTACGAGATGGCGCAGGCCAACAAGCTGTCCCACCAGTACCCGTTGTCCGCGGTCCCCGTTATCGACTACATGATCCACAAGGAGATTGAGGTCAGCAACATCAGGACCGTCGCTAGGGGCATCGAGAGCGGTTTGAGCAAAGAGAAAGTCAAGGACTTGCTGGTGATCTGATGCAGATAGCAGTTATAGGCAGCGAGGAGTTCACGCTCGGGTTCAGGCTCGCCGGAATCCGTAGCGTTTTCGTCGCAGATGCCGACAATTACCAGGAAAAAATGCTGGAGGCAATGTCCCAGCCAAACATAGGTATCCTCGCATGCGATGCGAAGGACCTCGCCAACCTCTCCGTCCAGGTGAAGGCAAGGGTTATGGATTCTATCCAGCCCGTCGTCGTCCCTGTCGGCGGAAGCGAATCCGACCTCCGTGAGAAGGTCAGGAGGGTCATTGGCGTTGATTTATACAAGACAGAGGATGAATAAATGAGCACTGAAGGTGTAATTTACAGGGTCGCCGGACCTGTCGTCACAGCTACCGGAATCTCCCCCAAAATGTACGATGTCGTGCACGTGGGGAACGAGCAGCTGATGGGCGAGGTCATCAAGATCGTCGGCGACTATTCTATCATCCAGGTTTACGAGGACACGTCGGGTATCAAACCCGGCGAGCCCGTCACCAACACTGGGAGGCCCCTCGCAGTCGAGCTGGGCCCCGGCCTCCTCACCTCCGTTTACGACGGAATCCAGAGGCCCCTGCCCGTGCTGAGGGACAAGATGGGAGACTTCATCTACAGGGGAGTCTCCGCGCCTGGACTGGATCACGACAAGAAATGGGACTTCAAACCCACTGTCAACGTGGGCGACGAGGTCTCCGGCGGACAGGTCATCGGTACCGTGCAGGAGGGACCCATCCTCCACAAGATCATGGCCCCCGTCGACATCAAGAAGTCCAAGGTTGACTCGATCAAACCCGGCTCCTTCACCGTCGACGACACCATCGCCATCATCGGCGGCCGCGAGGTCTCCATGCTGCAGTACTGGCCCGTCCGTGTCCCCAGACCCGTCTCCGAGAAGTACCAGCCGGACGTCCCGCTGGTCACCGGACTCCGTGTCCTGGACACCATGTTCCCCCTCGCGAAGGGAGGAGCGGCGGCCATCCCCGGTGCGTTCGGTACCGGAAAGACCGTCACCCAGCAGTCGCTGGCCAAATACTCCGATGCCGAGATCGTCGTCTACATCGGATGCGGCGAGCGCGGAAACGAGATGACCGAGGTTCTGACCGAGTTCCCCGAGCTCGTGGACCCCAGGTCCGGCGAGTCCCTGATGAAGAGGACCGTCCTGATCGCCAACACGTCCAACATGCCTGTGGCGGCCAGGGAGGCTTCCGTCTACACCGGAATGACCATCGCCGAGTACTTCAGGGACATGGGATACAACGTCTCCCTTATGGCCGACTCCACCTCCAGGTGGGCAGAGGCCATGCGTGAGATCTCCTCCAGGCTCGAAGAGATGCCCGGAGAAGAGGGTTACCCCGCGTACCTGGCCGGCCGTCTCTCCGAGTTCTACGAGCGTGCCTGCAGGGCCAAGACCCTGTGCGGCGAGGACGGATCCATCTCCGTCATCGGTGCGGTCTCTCCTCCCGGAGGAGA
>JAFPVN010000297.1 GCA_017395275.1 Candidatus Methanomethylophilaceae archaeon
GGCGTCCACGATATTGATGACGGCATCGGGGTTGCCCTCCATCAGGAAGTTCCTGGTGACTATCTCCTCCGGGGAATAGGGCGACAGAGAGTAGATACCGGGTGTGTCCACCAGTTCCGCTCCGTCCGTTCCCCTGATCTTACCGACCTTCTTGTCGATGGTGACACCGGGCCAGTTGCCCACGCGCTGCGAGGCGCCCGTGAGCTTGTTGAAAAGCGTGGTCTTACCGCAGTTCGGGTTTCCGGCCAAAGCTATGGTCAGTGCCATCATTCCACCTCGACCTTCTCCGCCTCTGTCCTGCGGAGCGAGAGTTCGTAACCTCTCACCGTTATCTCCACCGGGTCCCCCAGCGGTGCCACCTTGCGGACATAGATCTCGCATCCCTTCGTGATGCCCATGTCCAGCAGGTGCCTCCTGAGAGGACCTTCGCCGTTGATCTTCAGGACCTTGACGGTCTCTCCGATCGTTGCATCTTTCAATGTCTTCATAGAATCACTCCGGCCTGAAGAAAATCCTCGAGGCCATTCTGCTGTCCACTGCGATCCTGGAGCCTCTTACGCTCAGGATCTTGCTTCCTTTGACGTCTGAGATGGCCTGGATGCGGGCGCCGACGGTGAAACCCAGGTCGTTAAGGTACTTCCTGGTGCCCGCGTCTCCCGCGATCCTGACTACGGTCCCGCCCTCTCCCGCTTTCGCGAAAGATATGGGCATACCGCTGTCCGCAGACGCTGCAGTAGTAGATTGCATATCTTTTGGTAATCCTAAAAATCTATATAAATTTAGCCATACCTAACTTTTGGTAGTTCGGGCTCAAGTTTAACGGATAGAATAGTAGAAGCAGATGACCCAGACAGGTATTTTCCTGTCCGGGTCTTGGAGTTTGTCCCCCTCTCGGGGGAAAGGGGTTCATTGCATCTCGAGCTTCTCGGCCTGCTCCTTCGCCAACTGCGTGGTGGTCTTGGCCTTGATCAGCAGTCCGACGACCGACGCCATCAGAATGACCACGCCTCCGGCGATGAAGCCGAAGTGGACGGAGTCCACGAACGCTTCCAGCACCTGGTTGGAGACCTCCGGCAGGACGCCGATGTACCCGATCATGGCCTGCACGAACTCCGTCGCCTTGTCGGTGACCAGGTTGGCGGGGTCCATGGTGACCAGTTCGCGCACCTTGTCGGCGTAGTGGGCGTTGATGAGCATCGTGAAGATCGCGGTACCGACGGCGGTACCGACGGACCTCAGCAGGTTGACCGCAGACGTGTTCATACCGATCTCCGAGGGGTCGGAACTGTTCTGGACGGCGGCGAAGACGGGTGTCATCATGCATCCGAGACCGATACCGAGCACAACCTGTGCGACGCAGTAGAGGTCGATGGGCTTGCCGACGATGCTGTAGTACGGGTACGAAGCGGAGGCCACGACCCCGTCAACGTTCAGCAGGTAGAACAGGTACAGACCGATGAACACGATGATCGGACCGACGACGAGCCACGGCCTGTAACCGGTCCTCTCGCACATAGCACCCGAGATCATGGAGGTGACCATCATGCCGCCTACCAGGAACAGGGTGTAGTAGCTCGAGGTGAGCGTGTCCAGTTCGAACAGGATGAACGTTCCGAAGTATCCCGCGAAGGTCATGGCGCCCATCATGCCTATTCCGAAGATCAGCATGTAGATCCCTCCGGCCATGACGGTGCGGTTCCTCAGGAGCTTGGGGGACAGCACGGGCTCGATTGCCTTCCTCTCGATCATGACGAAGAGCGTTCCGAGGACGATCATGGCCGCCACGAGACCGGCGGTCTGTATGCTGACCCAGTCGAACTCGTTCCCTCCGCACTCGAACAGCACGATGAGGCTGGTGAGGAACAGGATGAGGGTCGTGATGCCCTTGTAGTCGATGACCGGCTTGGACAGCACTACGGGTGACGGGAACTTCCTTATGGTGAATATGAACGCGACGATCGCGATGGGCACGTTGATGTAGAAGCACCAGCGCCAGTCAATGTTCTCGGTGATGAACCCTCCGATGATGGGTCCGACTCCCGAACCCACTCCGAATATCATGGCCAGCATTCCCTGCATCCTAGCCCTGACGGCGGGTGCGTAGAGGTCGGCGATCGCGGCCGTGGCGACGGGTATGAGGACTCCTCCCCCGAGACCCTGGATTCCGCGGCAGATGACCAGCATCTCCATGTTGGTGGACATCCCCGCGATGACGGATCCTCCGACGAATACGAAGAGTCCGATGAGGAACAGCTTCTTCCTGCCGTAGAGGTCGGAGAGCTTTCCCGCGACGGGGATCATGATGCACTCGCACAGAAGATAGGCGGTGACCATCCAGGTGAAGAGACCGTCGCCGTTGAGTTCGTTGGCGATCTTGGTCCCGCAGGTGCCTATGATGGTCCCGTCGAAACATGCGCAGAGCATCGCAAGACAAAGACCCAGCATGATGGATTTCCTCACCTTGGGGTCGATGTTTTTGTATGTGATCTGTTCGATTGACATGTGATTTTCCTTATCCTGATTACAGGCCCGCATGCAGCGGGCATATATTATGAAATCTGATTTTACTGCTCCTCTCCGCAGAGGTCGGCCATCATCTTCCTGAGGATGCGGGCGAGCGTTATCGCATCCTCCACGGGGAGGGGGATGCACGATGCGATCTCCCCGGGTACCGACAGGGCCTTCTCCCTCAGCTCCATCCCCTTCTCGTTGACGGTGACGGTCAGGACCCTCTCGTCGTCCCTGTCGCGGCAGCGCTCCACGTATCCCGCCTCCTCCAGTTTCTTCATGAGGGGGGTGAGCGTCCCGGAGTCGAGGCAGAGCATCGAACCGAGTTCCTTCATGGTCAGGGAACGGTGCTCCCACAGCGCCATCAGGGCGATGTACTGCGTGTACGTGATGCCGAGCTCGTCGAGCAGGGGTCTGTACCTCCTCACGACCTCCTTAGCGCAGACGTAGAGGGGGAAGCACAGCTGGTTCTCCAGCTTCAGTCCGGCGTATCTGTCGCAGGATTCCATCTGGATCACTCGACAGCCTTCGCCACCGCATCCCTGACCTTGTTCATGGCCGCGGTGGGTTCGAAACGCGCGATGATGCTTCCGTCGCGTCCGATGAGGAACTTGGTGAAGTTCCACTTGACGTTGCCGTTGTTCTTGTAGTCCTTGTCCATGCCCTTCACGATGGGACCGAGGACCAGACCCTTGGCACCGAATCCCTGGAACTTGGTGTTCGCGGAGAGGTACCTGAAGAGCGGGTCAGCGTTCTCTCCGAGGACATCGATCTTGGAGAACTGGGGGAACGTTATCCCGAACCTTCCCTTGCAGAAGGTGTGGATCTCCTCGTCCGTGCCGGGCGCTTGCTCCTTGAACTGGTTGCAGGGGAAATCCAGGATCTCCAGGCCCTTGTCCTTGAACTCGTCGTAGATCTTCTGGAGGTCCTCGTACTGGGGGGTGAACCCGCATCCGGTCGCGGTGTTGACGATGAGGAGGACCTTGCCCTTGTAGTTTGACAGCGGGACTTCGGAGCCGTCCCTGGCCTTGACTGAGAAGTCGTAGACGCACTTCCCATCCTTTGTGTTTTCATCGGTGTTCATTCTATCACTTCTATTGTATGCAATTCGATTGTATACAACCAATATATTAAAGGTTTACCGATGAACCGAGTTTTTGGTGCGGTTTACATGTTCTTTCGTCTGCTTTATTAAATGATAATGTGATACTTCGGGCATGCAGATCAAGGCAATCAGGTTCAGGGAAAACGGTTTCGCGGCACAGCCGTTCGCGTTCGGAGGGGAGGAGGGACCGCAGGCGTTCGATCCCAAGGTCCGTTACCGTTCGGGTCTCACCAACTATCTCATCGATACAGGCAAGGAGGTCATCCTCGTGGACACTGGCCTTCCGGCAGGCACTCCCGAGGAGGTCCCCGACGAGAACACGCCCATCTACACCGGCAGGGACATCTGCTCGTACATGGAGGCCTTCGCCGCCCTCGGATACAGGCCGGAGCAGGTCACCAAGATTCTGGTCACGCACAAGCACATCGACCACACCGGGGAGCTGAGATCGTTCCCCAACGCAAGGATCTACGTCAATGCGGCGGAGTGCGGTGCGGCCGAGTTCAAAGGTCTCGATAACATTGTGCCAGTAGAGTTCACCGACGGGGCTTACCACGAGTTCCCCGAGTCCCAGATCATAGCGGACGGCATCCGCTACATCAAGGCGACCGGACACACCAACGGCAACAGCCTGGTCGTCGCCGAGGACGACGGTCTCTTCTACATGATCCACGGGGACATCACCTATGTGGACGAGGCGCTCTATGCCAACAAGCTCTCCGTCGTATACGAGGACATCAAAGCGGCACGCGGGACGCTGGACCGTGTGAGGGCATTCGTCTCGAAGCATCCGACGGTGTACCTTTCGACGCACACCCCGCAGGGGCCTGAGAACCTCGATGCGAAGAGGATCGTCGATCTCACCAACCCTCCGGAGACCATACCTCCAGGGGAGGTCACCTTCAGGACGGCCACGGGGAAGTACGTGTGCTCGGTCTGCGGTTTCGTCTACGACCCTGCTGTCGGGGATCCGGACAACGGCATCGCCCCGGGGACCGCGTTCGAGGACCTTCCGGACGACTGGCGCTGTCCGCGCTGCAGGCAGCCGAAATCCAAGTTCAACAAGGCATGATCATGGGATCGGAACAGTATCTGGACGGTCTGCTCGAGGCGATACTGAAAGAATCGGGAGACGAGTCCCCAAGACTGCCTCCGGACATCGAGAGCAGGAGACTGACTCTGCGCGCCTACATGAACGTCAGGCATCCGATGCCGATCCCGGAGGGCATGCTGAGGCTGCAGGACGCCTATCTGAAGGATAGGAACGCCGAGAGGGGCGTGTTCCATGCCGACGACATCCCCACCGTCGATACCGCGCTCGGATGCAGGCTGCCCTCGGCTGACAGGATGTCCCTGTGGCAGGGCGACATAACGACGCTGGACTGCGACGCCATAGTCAACGCGGCCAACTCCCAGATGCTGGGGTGCTTCAGTCCCAACCACAAATGCATCGATAACTGCATACACACCTACGCCGGGATGCAGCTCAGGCTGGAATGCCACAGGAGGATGACTGAGCTCAGGAACGTGTTCGGCAAGGGCTACGAGCAGCCGACATCCGTCCCGATGCTCACGGGTGCATACAACCTCCCCTGCAGGCACGTCATACACGTGGTCGGGCCGATAGCCATCCCTTTCAAGACGCCGCAGCACGAGCGCGATCTGGCACAATGCTACAGGAACGTCCTGGACATGTGCAGGGACAACGGGATAAGGTCCGTGGCGTTCTGCTGCATCTCCACCGGCGTGTTCGGTTTCCCCAACGACAGGGCCGCAGAGATAGCCGTGGGGACGGTATCGGAATGGCTGGATGACGACGATTCCGTTGACAAGGTCATATTCAACGTGTTCCTGGACAAGGACAGGGCCCTCTACGAGGAGGTGCTCACCCGTGAGTGACGGATACCGCGAGACCATATCCGAGGGGATCGGGTGCGCAGGCACGCTGGGCGAGAAGCTGACGCTGGGGAAGGGTACTACGGAGGAGAACCTGCGCAGGCTAGCGGACTCCATTGAGGCCGCAGATGCGATTGTGGTGGGCGCCGGAGCGGGGCTGAGCACGTCCGCGGGGTTGACGTACTCCGGGGAGAGGTTCATGTCGATCTTCTCCGACTTCTGCAGAGAATACGGCATCACCGACATGTACTCCGGAGGATTCTACCGCTTCCCGTCGCCGGAGATAATGTGGGCGTGGTGGAGCAGGCACATCTACTTCAACAGGTACATCGAGCCGCCGAGGCCGGTGTACAGGGACCTCCTCTCCCTTCTGGAGGGTAAGGACTACTTCGTGATCACCACCAACGTGGACCACCAGTTCCAGAGGGCGGGTTTCGACAAGAGGAGGCTGTTCTACACGCAGGGCGACTACGGACTCTTCCAGAGTACCGATCCCGGGAACGGACGGACCTACGACAACGAGGACATCGTCTGCAGGATGCTGGAATCCCAGGGCTTCGTCAGGGACGCATCGGGCGTCTACTCGATCCCGGAGGGAGGGGTATCCATGAGGATAGACCCGGAGCTGATCCCCGTATGCCCCGACGACGGGAAACCCATGACGCTCAATCTCAGGTCCGACGACACCTTCGTGGAGGACGACGGATGGAGGGAGGCCTCCGCCCGTTACTCCGATTATCTGGCGGAGCACGAGGGTTCCAGGGTGCTGTACCTGGAGCTGGGCGTGGGATACAACACGCCGGTCATCGTTAAGTACCCGTTCTGGTCCCGGACGCTGAAGAATCCGCAAGCGACATACGCGTGTCTGAACTACGGCGAGACGTTCTGCCCGTCGGCGATCTCCGACCGCTCGATATGCATCGACGGCGACATCGGGGATACGCTGACACGGGTGATCGGGATGAAGCGTTTCAAGTGAAGGGTTGAAGAAAGGGTAGTGGTGGTCCCATTGTGATTTGAACACAAGACCTTCCGGTTATCAGCCGGACGCTCAAACCGTGCTAAGCTATGGGACCGTGTAATACCGTGGATAGGGACGTGTAATATAAACCTTTCTACCTTGCCCAGCGCATATTATAAAACCGCTCATTTTCTACCCCTCCTCATGGCTTCCACGTTCCACTGGGTAAGGGTCAAGGCGATCTGCTACGCCACCGAAGACGAGGACCTCATATGCGATACCGTGGCCGGACTGGCGGGTACCGAGGACCTCGAGATTGACATATCCGAGGGTCTTCACAACAACCCCCTCACCGTGGTGGACGCGAATCTCTCTAAGAACAAGGAGTACCTGACCCTCTTCACCAACCTCGGGAAGGACATACTGGCACAATTATTGGACGACCTCGATTCAAGGGTGGATGACGACTGCGTCTTCTACATGAGGCTGGATAAGCAGAAGGCCGTCTGCGGCGAGTACGAGATCTCCCACGGCGGCGACGTCATATCGATAACGGCGAAGATCATGGCCCACCCCGCGAAGAAGGAAGTGGCGCTGAGGGTCATCACTGACTATCTGAATCAGATTCTTCAGGCTCCTCAACAGTAACCTTCACGAGTTTGATGCGCCTGTTCCTGACGGACGTGACGATCATGGTCACGTCGCCGACCGTGATCCTGTCGCCGGTGATGGGCATCTTCTGCAGTTTGTACTGAATGAACCCTCCGACGGTGGACCCGTCGTACTCCTCGACGTCGATGCGCCTCTCGAGGGCCTCCATCAGGTCGTTGATGTTGGCGTCCCCCATGACGGTGTAGCTGTCGTCGGTGTCCTTGACTATGTCCAACTCCACGACGTCGCTCTCGTCCCATATCTCGCCCACAAGCTCCTCCAGGACGTCCTCCAGGGAGACTATGCCGACGGTGCCCCCGTAGTCGTCTATGACCACGAGCATCTGCACCGAGGACCTCTGTATCTCCGCCAGGGCCTTGGCGACGGTGGTGGACTCGGGGATGAACCTGACGCGCCTGATGATGCCGGACACCTTGATGTCCTTCTCTCCCTTGAGGTACTTGGCGTAGAAGTCCTTGGAGTACACCACTCCGACGATTTTGTCGATGGTCTCGTTGTACACGGGGATCCTGGAGTATCCGCTGCGGAGGAATACCTCCTTCAGCTCCTCCATGGAGATGCTCTTGTCCACCGCCACTATGTCGACGCGGGGCGTCAGGATCTCGCTGACGCTCTTGTCGTCAAACTCCATGGCCGATTTGATGAGCGTGCTCTCGGCGGCCTCGATCTCTCCTTCCTCCTCGATCTCGTCGACCATTATGCGGAGCTCCTCCTCGGTGAGCGTGGGGGAGTCCTCCGAGTCGGAGGGGGCGTGCTTGCCCACCATCGAGGAGAACTTCTCGAATATCCACGTGAAGGGTCTGAAGACGACGATCAGCACGGACAGGACAGGCGCCATCGCGATGGCCATCCTCTCGGCGTTGGCTTTGGCGAGGCTCTTGGGCGTTATCTCGCCCACAGCTAGGATCACGACCAGCATGAACAGCGTGGCGTAGATGACCCCTATGGATCCGAAGGATTCGGTGAACACGTAGGTACAGAGGGACGAAGCGAGGATGTTGACGAGGTTGTTCCCCACGAGGATGGTGGTCAGGACCCTGTCGTAGCTCTCCTGCAGGGTGACGGCCTTCGCCGCCTTCTTGTTCCCGTCCTCGGCGGCCTTCTTCAGCTTGATCCTGTTGGCACCAGTGTATGCGGTCTCGGTGGCCGAGAACATCCCTGACAGGATGACGAGGATAACAAGGGCCACTGAGGCCCAGAGAACGAGCTGATTCATTTAGTGCATCCCTGCCGGATGTTGTGCAATTGCCATCGTATGTTCACCGTCGCGCAGTACGTGACTCGTATCTTATTATGCGTTAGTTATCTTAAACATAACGCTGGAAACCCCGCATAACGGTGTGGGCGGCTCACATGCCGAACTTGCTCTTGACCGACGGGTCGAACAGGTACGTAAACGCGAGCAGGTACATCAGGGTGAGGCAGATGCCGCTAATGAGGTTCAGCCCGCCGGTGATGGCTATGGCGACCCCCGTGATTATCCCAATGAAGTAGACGACGATCAGGATGACCCACAGGATCCTCTCGACGATACCCCTCCTGTCGTTGGTGAGTATCCATACGATGCCGAGGAGGATGAGTCCGACGAGCACACCTGCGACGATGTCGACGACGGTGAAACCGAGTCCGACGATGGATGCGACACCGATGGCCGCGGTGTATCCCGTGATGACGCCGAATTTGGATACGGCGCCGTCGGGGAAGAGCTTGTCCAGGAACGACGGGATGTTGCCCGTCATGATGGTGAAGCCCGCCAGTATCATGACGATCGAGCTCAGGACGCCCCCCACGCCCGCTATGGTGCGCCAGACGGGGTCTATGTCCTCGTTGAAGAAGAACAGCACGGAGCCTGCGGCGTTGACTATCGCAACGATCAGTGCGAGGATACCGAAGTTTCTCGTCTCGTCAAGGAACGACATATCCGGTCTCATTAGGATTCCCCTAGATAAAGGTTGTTTGGACGTTCCACCCGAAGGTGCGGATATGCGGATGGTATGCAACCGTATGCGATGTTTTATTCGCGCGCAGGTTACTTTTAATTATATTAAAAATATTACAGGAGAACTAGGTGCAAACATGCCGGAATTCGAGTGGAAAATCGTGGAGAAAATCGCAGTCCTCTCCACCTCTGCAAAGGGATGGACCAAAGAACTCAACCTCATCAGCTGGAACAACAGGGAGCCCAAGTACGATGTCAGGGAGTGGAACCCCGACGGGACCAAGATGGGCAAGGGCGTGACCCTCTCCGCAGAGGAGGCCGCCTACCTGAAGAAGGCCCTCAACGAAAGGGACGAGCTCTGAACAAGGCTCCAAACCTTTTACCCTTTACGGGATTCTTATGACAGTGCCAGCGTCCAACTATTCTCTCAATTTCAGGAAGGCGGCATCGTCCGTTTCCGCAGGCAACCGCGGGGCGGTCTCCGACAGCCGTTTCCTCCAGGACAATTACGGGCCGGGATGCTACGAGGTGCTCCTCTCCGGCCTCGAGCACGACGATTACCGCGTCAGGGCGGAGACCATCCTGCTGTTCTCCAGACTGGGCATCAGGAAGCCCAGGGAGATCATCGAGGAGATGTCGTACCACGACAAGGACACGGTTGTAGGAGCATGCATAGCCTACGGCAGCGCCATCAGGGACGCCGACGAGAGGATCCCGGAGCTCCTGTACACGGTGAACCACCGCACGGGAACGGAGTACCGCAACGCCATGAAGACGCTGGGCTCCATCGCCTCGGAGGAGCAGATCCCGGAGATCAGGAAGGTCATGGGGCAGACCGGGGGTGAGATGAGGGAGCAGGCCCGCGCGGCGCTGTCGAGGATCATAGACAGGGATCCCGACCTCGAACCGAAGAGGATGTTCGTCCTCTCCGACCCGATACCTCCCAACGAGCGTGCCTTCCGCGCCTTCCTGGCGAAATCGACAGACTACCTGGACGTCCGTTACAGGGAGAGGGTCTCACCCCGCAGGGAGGTCAAGCTGAAGACCTACAACGACGTGGTCCACGGGATACTGACCATGCAGCTCCGCCTGTACAACGAGAGGCTGAATCTCACGTACTACTCCGAGGACATCCCCGCCGAGGCGGACCGCCTCTCGGAGCTCATAGCCTGGGCGGCCGAGGACCTCAGGGCCAAGAGGGTAATCAAGCCCGAGGGGCTCGGAAGGGCCTCCAACATAGGCGATTATTCCTGATGCTGGCACTTTGTAATTTCCCCATCCGTGGGAGCGGTGCGGATCACCTGCGGCAATCTCAAGATATAATTAACCAGACGGATATACGGTGGCGATAATATGGCATACGGAGACAACGACAGGTCCCGCGACAGGCGCCCTCCGAGACAGCAGAGGGAGATGTTCGATGCGGTATGTGCGGACTGCGGTGCGGCCTGCAAGGTACCCTTCAAGCCCTCGGCCAACGGGAAGCCGGTCTACTGCAAGGACTGCTACAAGAAGTACGCTCCCGAGAAGAAGAGGGACAACAGGCGCTCCCTGTTCTGATTCCGTCGGCGGTGCATGCACCGCCGCGAAACCGTTTCCCGCTCACTGCGGTCTTTTTCAGATCGTCGGTTTCAGGCGATCCTCTTTCCGCCGTTGGGTCCGACGCTCTCGTCGTACACGGAATCGACGGTGAACAGCCATACCGCGCCGGCGGTGAGACGGACCTTCGACAGCTCCTTGTTGAGCTTCTCGAGGACGGGACCGTTTTCCTGGCGTCCGAGGACGGTGGCGCGCACCTCGTAGGCGGTGGCGCCGTCGATCGCCTCGAGGGCCACCTTGTTGTTGACGTTCATGTTGTCCTTGGTCGTGGTCATCAGGACCTCTCCGACCGCGAGGGTGTTGTCGTCCACTACGAATGTGCTGCCGCAGACGATAGCGTGCGGCTGACCGTCGGAATCTGCCGTGACCAGAATCTTGGTCGTGTCGCGACGGCTGAACATGTCCTTTACTACTGCGGGCATTGCCATTGATATCGCCAGGCTGATGCCCTAATGGAGATAAAAAGTGTTGGGGGGTTTACTCGCCCTTGACCTTTCCGAACTTGTTGTATACAACGAGAGCGGCGATGAGAACGACACCGGCGATCGCGAGATAGAGGAACTCCTCGAGAAAAATCATGCAGGAGCATTGGACTTCCCCTATAATAAGGCTTGTGATGCGCGGGGATGCCTGCGGGGGTAATTACTAGTGTACTGCTAATCATAGGCAAAATACGATATTCGAATTATTACGGATATTCAATGATGGAATTCGCATCCAATCAACGATATACATAGATGAAGATGGGGATACAGTCCTCACTTTTTTATACATATATGTGATTGCGGTTCTGAATGACCTACGATTTGGTAATCATCGGTGCTGGACCAGCTGGATTGACCGCCGGAATATACGCCAGGTCCAAGATGATGAACACACTGATCTTAGACGCTTACAAGGTCGGCGGCCAGCTTATAAGCCTCTATCCTGAGAAAGGTATCCACAACTATCCCGGCTTCGAGACGATCCAGGCCAGGAGGCTGTCGGACAAGTTGTACGCCCAGGCGGAGTCCATGGAATGCGACATCCACGAGGGCGAGAAGGTCATGGACATCATCTCCGTCGAGGGCGGATACACCATCAAGACGGACAAGGCCGAGTATCAGACCGTATCGGTCGTCATCGCCATCGGAATGGGGATGTTCAAGCCCAAGAAGATGGGGGCTCCCGGAGAGGACGAGTTCGAGGGCAAAGGCCTCACCTACGTCCTGCCCAAGAAGGAGGAGCTCGTCGCCAAGAAGGTCGTCATGTTCGGCGGAGGCAACAGCGCCATCGACATGGCATTGGTCTCGTGCACCGTCACGGACACCACGCTCGTCCACAGGAAGGACACCTTCAGGGCGGACGAGTCCACGGTCATGCAGCTCAGCAAGAGCCGTGTCAAGACCGAGATGAGCGCGACACTGGTCAGCGTCAACGGAAGCGACCACGTGGAATCCGTCACACTCAAGAGAGGGGACGGCACATTCGATGTGCCAGCGGACCTCGTCGTCATCAACATCGGTATCTCGTCGGACCTCGACGACCTCAAGGTATGGGGCATCGACCTCACCGAGACCGGACTCGTCAAGGTGGATTCCGACATGAGGACCAACAGGCCCGGTATCTTCGCCTGCGGCGACGTCATCGACTACGAGGGCAAGTACAAGCAGATCATCACGGCATGCGGAGAGGCAGCCACGGCGATCAACAGCGCGTACAAGTTCGTCAAGAAGCCCTACTGGGCGTGACACGTCCGCACGTATCATAGAATTTTAAGAGGTTTGTCCTGCCGGAGGCAGGTTCATTCCGAGATCGCGCTGACAGGGCACTCGTCCACGCATGCGCCGCACTCGACGCACTTGCCGGCGTCGATGACCGCAATCTGGTCGATCGTGATCGCTCCCTGCGGGCATATCTCGGCACAGGAACCGCATCCCACGCAATCGTCTGCATTGACTGTTGGCAATCTATACACCTCGCACCGTCAATCGGCGACGCGGATTAAAGTCTTGTTCCCCGAGGGGTTATGGGAAATCGGTGTCAGAAGGTTAAAGGGGTTGTGTAAGGGGTTTGGATCCCGAGGGATCCGCTTACTCGGAGATTGCTCCGGAGGGGCACTCGTCGACACAAGCGCCGCAGTCGACACACTTGGATGCGTCGATGACTGCGATGTCGTCAACGGTGATTGCGCTCTGGGGGCATGCATCTTCGCATGCACCGCATGCGACACACTCATCTGCGTTTACTGTAGGCATTTTGAAACCTCTGCCGATTCATCGGGACTACCCTATTTAATCGTAATTATGTGAGGGGACCCTAAAACACGGAAACAGCGTCAAAACGGGGGTTTTGACCGTATTATGTGCATACGGGGGGAGGGGATTTACCGTCTCAGGGGTCGGATAAAACGGGATATATAGCCGATTCCCCCTCTGTTCTGCGATGACATGCTACTCCGGCAAGGTTTGGGACGGCGAGGGTTTCTCCGACGGTCACGTGATCGTCGAGGGCGGACGCGTAGTCTCCGTCGGCGACGGCATGCCCCGCGATTCCGTGTATGTGGGGCACATAATGCCCGGGCTGACCGACGGCCACACCCATATCGGCGATGCCGGACTGAGGCTCGACCGCAGGTACTCCCTGGAGGAGCTGGTGGCCCCGCCGGACGGTCTCAAGCACAGGTATCTGAGGGAGACGCCGCCGGAGAGGATAGAATCCGATATGAGGGATTACGCCCGCAGGCTCCGCGAGAGCGGCGTCGCCCGCTTCTTGGACTTCAGGGAGGGGGGCGTAGAAGGCGCGGGGATCATCCGCCGCGCCGCCCCGGATGCCGTGGTCCTCGGACGCCCCGTGTCGAAGGAGTTCGACCCCAATGAGATGGATGCGCTCCTCGACATCGCCGACGGTGTGGGCATCTCGAGCATCAGCGACCTCCCCGGACCGTACGCGGACGCCATGGCCGACGCCGCCCACCGCCGCGGGAAGTTCGTCGCCATACACGTGAGCGAGAGAGTCCGCGAGGACTTCGGCAGGGTGCTCTCCCTGGAACCGGATCTGGTGGTGCACATGTGCGAGGCCACCGACTCCGACCTGAGGGCATGCGCCGATGCGGACATCCCCGCAGTGGTATGTGCCAGCTCCAACGTTTACTTCGGCAGGGTGCCCCCGCTGAGGCGCATGTGCGACGCCGGGGTGAGCTTCTCCGTGGGCACAGACAACGCTATGCTCGCCCCTCCCGACATATTCGCCGAGGCCCGCTTCATGTCCCGCATAGCCGAGGAGCAGGGATGTCCAGACTCCGCCGCGGTTCACGCTTTGGTGGCAGGGGGCAATAAACTATTATTAAGTAGACGCGCGTTAAGGGGCAAGGAATGGGACGGATTGCCGGTCATAACGGGAGAAGATATCCTGTCGGGCCCGGTCGTCCGTCCGAACTGAGGAGACATCAACATGGCTTTCAAGAACATCCTGGTGCCGACTGACGGCAGCGAATACACCAAGGTAGCCATCGACAGGGCGGTCGAGCTCGCGAAAGCGGTCGGAGGTTCGATCACCGCTATCTACGTCATCGATCACACAGTGTTCGGCAACATCCCCATGGATTCGTCGGTCACTTCCGTCTACGACATGATGAACAAGGAGGGACACGAGGCGACCGCATACGTGAGGGACCTGTGCGCCAAGAACGGCATAGAGGCCAAGGAGCTCATCGTCGAGGGAGCACCCGTCAAGTCCATCGTGGCAGAGTCGCCCAACTTCGACATCATCGTCATGGGCACCCTCGGAAGGACCGGTTTCGCCAAGCTCATGATGGGCAGCGTCGCCGAGAGGGTCGTCAGATACGCAAAGTGCCCCGTCATGGTCGTGAGGGCAGTCTCCGAGGAGGAATTGCAATGAAGACAGTAGCAGACATAATGACAAGCATGCCCATCGTGGCAACCGTTCCCGGAAGCAGGAACGATGCCATCAACCTCATGGTCAGGAACAAGCTGACCGGAGTGCCCGTCGTCCGCGAGTCGGACGGCCAGCTCATGGGGATCGTCTCAAGGAGGGACGTATTCAACAACATGAACGAGGAGCAGCTCTCCATGCTCATGAAGAAGAACCCCATCACCATCACCCCCGACAAGCCCATCTCCGAGGCCGCCAAGATCTTCTACGACCTCAGGATCCACAGGCTCCCCGTCGTCGAGAAGGGAAGGCTCGTCGGTATCGTCACGCCCACCGACCTCCTCAGGGAGATCAGGACGATGAAGACCAAGAAGACCGCCATCGACTCCATCAGGGCCGCGTGCGTCACCTGCTACAAGGACGACCCCCTGTCCTACGTCGTGGCGGCAATGAAGATCTCCAGCGTCACCGCGATGCCCGTCCTCGATGAGAGGGGGGTCATCATCGGTCTCATCACCGACCGTGACCTGTTCAACGACCAGACCATGGACGTCGACGACATGAAGAAGATGGGTCTCGACGACACCTGCAGCTCCCTCGCCGGATACAGGAACGTCCTGCCCCTGTTCTGCGTCGCCACCAAGGACGACATCTCCGATGTGGGAGAGGTCTCCAAGTACATGGTCAAGTCCCCCACCACGGTCTACAAGAAGACCACGCTCAACGAGGTCGCCAAACTCATGTACCACAACGACTTCGGCCAGATCCCGATCCACGGGGACAAGGACGAGCTCATCGGCATGATCTACGACGTCGATGTCCTCGCCGCCCTTCTGGAGGAGAACTGAATGGCAGACGTCGATCCGTCCGACC
>JAFPVN010000298.1 GCA_017395275.1 Candidatus Methanomethylophilaceae archaeon
CGCGGTCACCGAGATGAGCCACCCCGGAGGGAAGATGTTCACCGCCCAGCATGCCGAGGAACTGGCAAGGATGGGATGCGAGAACGGTGCATCCGGATTCATCGCCCCCGCGACGCGTCCCGAGAGGGTGAAACTCATACGCAGCATAGTCGGCGACAGGCTGATCCTCACGCCGGGAGTCGGCGCCCAGGGAGGCTCCGCATCCGCCGCCATCGAGGCCGGTGCCGACTACGTGATCGTCGGAAGGGCCATCTACGAGTCCGACGACCCCGCAGGCGTCGCACGCTCCATCGCGGAGTCCATAAAGGACCTCTGAGTGTCTGGCACATACCCTCGGGCCGTATGCGTCAATACGGCCCGTTCTTCCTCTTCATAAATTATAAAAATAAGGCGCGGGAATAGGTTATATAGGAGAGCGTCAATCCTCCGCCATTCTACTAAGCGGAGAATACTAAATGCGCAAAAACACGACCGAATCCACGGAACCGCAGACCTCCAAGCCTGCGGAAGCACCGAAGGCATCCAAGCCCAAGGTGTCCGGCAGGAACTGGCGTCCCATCATGCTGATGGCGGCCATCATGTTCCTGGCGGCCTTCGTGAGGGTAGCGTTCTCCTTCAGCGTATCTGCTGGAAGCGACTTCGCCCTCTCCGGAGGCACAGATGCATCGAACAACCTACGTTTCATCGAGTCCATCGTCGGTGATCACAAGATCCGTTTCACCGACAACTGGGAGAATTACCCGAACGGCACGCTCATCCTCGTGCCCGTCCTGTTCGATGCGGTAATGGCCGTGTTCGCGTTCATCTTCAACGCGTTCATGAACGATGCCGTCAACGCCACATCCCTCGCGCTGGCCCTCTCGGGACCCGTGTTCGGTGTGCTCGCCTGCATCCCCATGTACTTCGTCGGGAAGGAGATGTTCTCCAGCAAGATCGCGGGATACGCATCCGCTGCATTCCTGGCCCTTTGTCCGGTATTCGTTCAGGAGAGCGTGTTCTCCAACGGGACCGGGATGTCCTTCGCGGTGTTCCTGTTCCTGTTCGGAGTGTACTTCCTGATCAAGGCCATCAAGAAGCTCCAGGGAGATGCCGTATCCGCTTACAAGACCTCCATTATCGCAGGCATTTTCGTCGCCGCGGCGATGGGGTCCTGGATCGATTTCAGGCAGGTAGCGATCCCCCTCGTCATCGTGATGGTAGCGCAGACCATCATCGACCGCTTCAAGAACAGGGACCCCAGGCCCGCGACCACCGTTTACTCCATGGTCCTCGCCATCGGATTCGTCCTGCCCTGTGTCGGATACACAATCGTCGGATACTTCGACGCCCTCGTGTCCGGTACGCTCATCTTCATCGTGCTGGCCATCGGATTCGCCACCGCCTACTCCTGGACCTACAGGAAGCCCTGGCTGCTCACGTTCCCCATATGCGCCGGCGTCTGCCTCGCAATCATGCTCGTCCTCGCCATACTCGCACCCGCACTGTACGGCGACATCGTCTCCGGCAACACAATCATCGACGCCGGACTCCTGGACCTCATGGGAAGGCAGTACCTCACACTCTCTCAGCTCACCTCATTCTACGGCGTGATCACCTATTGGTTCGTGTTCCTCGTCTGCCTGTACATGCTGTTCAGGTTCCTGAAGAACTCGTCCTCCGTGCTCTACGTGTTCACCATGGTCTGGCTGTTCGTCATGACCCTCACCCTCGGACACGACTCCCTGCAGGCGGCGTTCTGTGCCCCCGTGTTCGCACTCGGATTCGGTGTGGTCGTCAAGGTCCTGATCGAGCACGTCGACTTCAAGGCGTACTTCTCCGGAATCAAGACCGGTGCAGGCGCCAAGACCAAGATCAGGAGGATCATCAGCCCCGTGCCCCTCATCTCCATACTCGTCGCCATCCTGCTCGTCGCGGGACCCAACATGATGCAGGTCATCGATGCGGGAATCTCCAGCAACGACGCCGAGGACTACAACGACCAGATCAGGGACGTAACGGGCAACGACCAGTTCGGAACCCTCAGCTACTACATCAAGACCGACGACTCCTGGACCGCCAGGAACGCCCTCAAGGCCGTCAACGGCGGATACGGCGCTGTCGCCACGTGGATGTCCTACTCGGACGACGTGAAGATCTACGCCAACATGAAGTCCTACACGGACATGTACGGCAACGGTACCACGCCCGTATCCAACATCCTGCTGTCCAACGGTGTCAACGGATCGTCCGCCGCGGCCGTCCTTCTTACGGCGATCATCCACGACGGAATGAACGACGCCACCAAGACCAAGCTCACCAACGCAGGGTTCTCCGCTGAATCCGTGACCGTCATCGAGAAGGTCCTGGACAGCACCGACTACAAGCCCGAGGGAAGCGAGAAGACCGTCAGGGAGCTCGTCCTCTCCGACTACACCACCTACGGTTCCGTCTCGTCCGGAATCTCCGACGAGAACGTGAAGTACCTGTACCTCACCAACTACATCGCATACAACTACCACAGCTCCGAGATCAACTCCGCCTACGACGCCTTCAACATGAGGGCCCCGTACATCATGGTCTCCGGAGACATGATGCCCTTCTTCGTCGGATACGCAAGCGTCTTCGACCAGATGGCGATGCTCAACGGATACGAGGTCGACACCTCCTACGGAGCCGTTCCCAAGTTCACCACATTCGGCTACATGGCGTACTACTACGGAGTCTACGACTTCACGACCGCCATGTACGACACCATGCTCTACAGGACGTACATCGGAATGTCCCCGTCCGAGGCGGGATACAGCAGCATGTACGAGTACATCACTGCACTGTCCGCAGCGGACGCATCCGTGCAGATGCACCCCGGATACGGCCTCAGCAACTACGAGGTCGCTTACTGGCACGTGATGTACAACAAGAGCAACAACGCCACCAGCGAGAGCGACGGATGGGAGGAGATGGATGCCAAGGAGGCCATCGCGCTCCAGAAGACCAGCGGAGGACTCATCAACTACGTGAGCGGACTCCCGGTCATCATCAAGTACATTCCCAACACCGCCGGATCCACCGTCAGCGGTACCGTCACCGATTCCGCATCCAACCCGATGTCCAACGTCCGTGTCGCAGCGGTCGACAAGGACGGTGTCGTGCACGCCACCACCCACACCGGCGACGACGGAAAGTTCAAGCTGTTCGTCTCCGACAAGGCCAACACCACCCTGGTGTATTACGCTGGAGCGGGAACCTCCTCCACCGGAGGGGTCATCGTCGGAACCAAGCCCGCGACCGATCCGAACCTGTCGGGAGTCGTCGGCACCGTGGACGTCACCATCACCCTCGATGCCGGATCATCCATCGACATCATGGACGGTGACAAGCTCCTTTATGATGTGAAGATAGAGAACTCTGCGGCGGAGGTCACCGAATCCTACACCGCGGGATCCACCGTCACC
>JAFPVN010000299.1 GCA_017395275.1 Candidatus Methanomethylophilaceae archaeon
CAAGACCGTCATCCCCACTCCCCTGGAGACATGGGACGCCTTGGTGAACTTCTTCGAGAACGGAGATTCTACCGCTGGAGGAAGCGCATGGAGCTACATCAGATCCAGCTTCGGGACCCTCCTGAAGGGATTCCTGATCGCGCTGGTCCTCGCGTTCCCGATCGGCCTCCTCCTGGGATCCGTTCCAGTCCTGGACAGGCTATTCAGCCCTGCGCTGAACGTACTGAGGCCTATCGCGCCTGTCGCATGGGCGCCTGTGCTCATCATCCTGCTGCAGTCGGATGCCAGCGGAGCCATGATGGTCGTGTTCATCGGCGCCTTCTTCCCCATACTCACCACGGTGAGCTTCGGCGTGAAGAAGATCGACGCCAACCTGATCAACGCGACGAAGGTCCTCGGCGCAACCTGGAGCCAGACCTTCGTCAAGATCACGGTCCCCGCATCGGTGCCCTTCCTCATGAACGGCGTCAAGACCGCTCTCGGGATCGGATGGATGTGCATAGTGTCCGCGGAGCTCTACGCCTCTGGAGTCGGAGGACTGGGGAATTACATAACCAACCAGGCGGGACTAGGAGCATGGCCCCAGGTGTACGCCGGAATTGTGATAGTCGGCATACTCGGGCTGATCACCGTCCTCGTGGCGGACTACGCCTCGAAGGTGCTGAACAAGAAATGGGGTGTTGAAGAATGAGCGTAATTGAATGGCTGAAGGAAGACCCTTCGGCGAACAAGAAGGATCGGGAAGGAAAGAAGAGGGCCTCGATATCGAAATGGCTCAAAGGGGAAGTCGGGATCAACACGGAAGCGGCCATCAAAAGGTCGTTCCACGAGACCAGCATAGGAGAGAGCGACGTCCAGATCAGCATACGCAACATAGGGAAGACGTACGTGAAGAACGGTGTCGAGACGAAGGCCATAGACGAGATCTCCATCGATGTCAGGAAAGGGGAGCTCGTGTCTTTCATCGGCCCTTCAGGATGCGGGAAGACGACGCTGCTGAACATGATAGCGGGGCTCCTGCCGCCGACCTCTGGGGTGGTCTATGTCGGAAGCAGGGAATGCACCGGTCCAGGACGGGACAGAGGCATGGTCTTCCAGGATTTCGCGCTGCTGCCGTGGCGCACGGTCAAAAACAACGTGGAGCTCGGACTGGAGATCGCCGGGGTCCCGAAAGCGGAGCGGAGCGCGAAGGCCGACGAGTACCTGCGCATAGTCGGACTCGAGAAGTTCGCGAACTCCCATATCAACGAGCTGTCCGGAGGTATGAAGCAGCGCGTCGGGATCGCCAGAGCGCTGATAGTGGAACCCGACGTGATCCTCATGGACGAGCCCTTCGGAGCGTTAGACGCACAGACAAGGAACCTCATGCAGGCGCAGCTGATAGACATCCTCAAGACCACGAAGCAGACGATAATTTTCATCACCCACTCCGTAGACGAGGCGGTCTATCTCTCCGACAAAGTCGTGGTCCTTACTAAGAGGCCGACGACGGTCAACGAGGTCGTCGAGATCCCCTGGTCCAGGCCGAGGGACCGCACGACTCCGGAATTCAACGAGATGAAAAGGGAGATCGTGGCGTATCTCGAGCACGAGAACGTGCTGGTGGACTGAGATAAGCCTTCCGGGCCGTGCTCAGCTCCGGCATGGCCCTTTCCTTTTTCCTGCAAACCCTCGTCGCAGGCCGAAGAATGCGCCGGCCATGCCGGACCTCAGCGATTCGA
This sequence comes from Candidatus Methanomethylophilaceae archaeon, assembly GCA_017395275.1. GTDB lineage: Archaea > Thermoplasmatota > Thermoplasmata > Methanomassiliicoccales > Methanomethylophilaceae > SIG5. Next base: position 1,722 of record JAFPVN010000299.1, read on the forward strand.
GGCGGTCGGTGGCGTCGCGGATCCTTCCGGACTCCATGTAGAGGAGCCGCCTTCCGTAGACCGCCGCATCGTACTCGTGCGTCACGACGACCACCGCCGTACCCGACTCGTTTATCCGGGACAGCAGCTCCATGACGGTCCTGGCGCTCTCCCGGTCCAGGTCGGACGTCGGCTCGTCCGCCAGAATGAGGTCCGGTCCGTTCATCAAAGACCTGGCTATGGACGCCCTCCTCTGCTCTCCCCCTGACATCTCCCTGGGGAACGCACCGGACAGCCCCCCTATGCCCAGCCTGTCCAGAAGGTCTTGAGCCTCTTCGGGATCCTTCCCACGGCCGTACAGCTGCGTAGAGAGCAGCACGTTCTCCAGAACGGTCAGCGACGGCAGAAGGCCGTGCCTCTGTGGAACATACCCTATCCTCTCGTTGCGGAACCTGGACGAATCCCTGTCGCTCATCGATGAGACGTCCCTGCCGTCCACCGTCACTCTTCCGGAAGTCGGGTGCTGCGCTCCTGCGATGAGGTTCAGCAGAGTGGTCTTCCCGCTGCCGGACCGTCCCATAACGGTAACGAACTCCCCCCGTTCCAATCCTAGGGACACGTCATCGACAGCTCTGAACTCCGCGTTCCCGCGTCTGTATACGACAGTGGCCCCCTCCACCTCGACCAGCATTCATTCCCCCTCCCTGAAAAGACGATGGATATCCTTCCTCGACAGCGAGAATGCCACCGCCAGAGAGGTCAGAGGCCCTATCACGAAGGCCACTGCAAAAGCCACGGTCGCCGCAGGGACCAGCGATGCCAGGGAGGGGGAGATGTACGGCATCCCGAGGGAATCCCCTATAATCCCGCTTAGCGGCAGCACGAACGCCAGAGCCAGCACTATCCCTGCCAAGGCTCCCAGGGCGCTGACGACCGCAGATTCGTAGAGGGCCATGGACACTATGTGGCCGCGGGTCGCGCCTATCATCCTCAGCACGGCGAAATCCTTCCTGCGGGAACCGACGGAATTGGCGAAGAGCACGGCGAGGATCACGGCCGATATGGCGACGACCATGAGCTCGAAGGCCTCCACATATCCTGTCAGAGAGCCCATCTGCGCCGTGATCTTCGAAGTCACGTCCTCAGAGGACAACACGTCGACCTCCGAGCCGGACCCCACGCTCCGGATGCGGTTGGCGACCTGCGTCACAGAGTATCCGGGATCGACGTCGACCAGGACCACGGATATCTCGGAATCCGCGTCGCCGTCCACTACGAAGCCCAGCGCGGACGCGTACTCCGCCATGTGGCGGATGGTGTCCTTGACCATGAACACAGAATTGTCCATCCCTGTGCCGGACTCCGCCAGACTGGCGACGACCTCGAACCTGTGGTCGAACAGACGTATGTAACCGTCGCCGACCTTGATGTTCGATCCGACCACCAGCTGATCGACACCGACCTGGGACGAGTAGCTCTTGGAGATCCATGGCGTCACCGTGAAATCGGTC
>JAFPVN010000300.1 GCA_017395275.1 Candidatus Methanomethylophilaceae archaeon
GGAACGGGGACTATACCTACCGCATCGACACGCCCGAGGTGTTCATCACCCAGTTGGTCGCCGGTACCAAGAACTTCTCCACCGCCGGTGTCAAGCAGTTCATGATGAACTTCGTCTCCGAGCCGATCATCCAGCAGCTGTCCAAGCAGTACTATCTGGACGTGTTCGGCAACCTCGACAGGGCCTCCATGGTCACCAAGGTGGACCTGGAGGACGACTTCAAGAACAGGGGCCTGGAGCTCCTCGCGTTCAAGATCGGCAGCGTCGCCACCGAGGAGAAGTATCAGGAGGACATCTACAAGTTCCAGCAGTTCAGGGCCGCCGGAGGTACCCAGTGGAAGCAGTTCGGCGTCATGGAGCACATGGCCGACGCCATCGGGGAATCCCAGGGCGGGGCCGCCATGGGCGCGGGCATGATGCTGTTCCCGCAGATGTACCAGCAGATGAGCCAGCAGGGCGGGGCGTTCCAGCAGCAGCAACAGCCCAAGGTGCTCTGTCCCTTCTGCGGACAGCCCAACGACTACCCCTACAGGTTCTGCGGCAACTGCGGCAAACCGTCGCCGCAGGTCCAGCAGCAACAGCAGCCCCAGGCGCCGCCAGCGCCCGCACCGGCACCCGCCGCCGGCGGTGCGCCCAAGTCCTTCAAGAGGTGCCCGTACTGCGGGGAGGACCTCTCGGGACTGCCCAAGACGCCCAAGTTCTGCCCCTACTGCGCAGAGCAGCTGATGTGAGTCACATCTCCCCGGATCCCGGGGAGCAAACATCTTAATCTCCATTTTTCGGAATCACCTAGGGGACACATGGGCGTGAACCTGTACGTCTCGTCGCTGTTCACATCCCTGTCCAACGGACTGATATCCGCGATAATTTCAGCGCTGCGCTCGTTCGTCCTCCTGGCGCCGCTCATCATCCTGCTGCCCATGGCGTTCGGTATCGACGCGGTATGGTTCGCCGTGCCGATCGCTGAGTTGGCCACATTCGCGGTATCGTGGTTCCTGATACTGAGATACAACGGAAGATACGGCTACATAGGAGCCACGGAAAGCACGGGATGAGATGTGCCAGACATTCATTCTATGGAAAGCAGGCGCAGGTTCTCGCACACCTCGGGGAACCTCCCGTACCTGCCATCGAGGATCTGGTCTATCCTCAGGATCTTCAGCGCGCCCTTCCTACCCTTGGCGAACGCGTAATCGCTGGAGTCCTTGTCTCCGTCCCACATGAATATGTTGGCGGAAACCATCGACGAGACATATTCCCCGCCGTTCCTCAGGATGAACCTGGCGAATGCCATCATGGCCTCCGGGTCCTCCTTCTCCATCTTCTTGGTGGCGGCGAACCTCTTGCCGGTGAGCGGACCCTCGATGGGGTTCTTGCCCTGACGCTTCTTGAGGTCATCCAGCTGGTGCCTGAGCTCGATGCGATAGTTGTCCCTGAGGACGTCCATGGAATCGAACAGGTGCTGGGCGCGGTAGTCGGTCAGCATCTCCTTCACGGTCTTCCCGTTCATCGATGCCGCCTCCTCCAGGACGTGGAAGCAGACGATGGCGTCGGAGAGCGAGACGTGTGAGTCGTGCTCGATGCCCAGGGCATCCGCCAGATAGGGGAGGTTGTACTTCCCGATGTTCGGCAGCGCGTCCTGGAGTATGCCGAGGGTGTCGTACACCCTGAAGTAGAACTGATTGGTGAACCTGCCCCTGTTCATCTGCATCAGGAAACCGATGTCCGATTTGCAGCTGTGCGCTATGTATGCGGTGTCGGGGCGGGTGAGGATCTTCCTGATCTTCTGGTACTGCTCCTTCCAGACAGGGGCGTTGACGTACTTCTCGGGATCCGCCTGGCACTTCTCCTTCAAGCGTCCTTTGGCGGGTCTCGCCTTGATGTAGATCTCCTCCTCGGCGAGCTTGTTGCCGTCGAGGTCGAACTCCGCGTATCCGAAGGAGCACATCTCGCAGTGGTCGGCGTAGTTGACCGAGCATTCCGTATCGAACGAGATGATCCTTGAGAATGAACAGGGATCGGCGCCTCCGGTGTTCTCGAGGATGAACATCCTCACATCCTGGGTGGAACGGGACCTCACTGCCTTCTCGACGTTGACAGTGGTGCTGCCGAAATCCATGTTAGTGGTCTCGGCCCACGTCCTCATCGCTCTGCGGGGTCTTCCCTGTCCGTTCGGTCTCATATGCCCACCATATCGGCATCTTATAAAAATATGTAATGCGGGACGCGGGTTTTGTTGCGCGATACACAATCAGAGGTATCTGCCGGTGGCGCTCTCCCCGCATGCCCTGACGTCGTCGGGGGTGCCCATGACGGTTATCCTTCCGCCCTCGTCCCCTCCTCCGGGTCCGAGGTCGATCACGTAATCCGCGCTGCGGATGACGTCGAGGTCGTGCTCTATGACTATCACGGTCGCGCCCATGTCCACGAGATGCTGGAAGATCCCCATCAGCACCTGTACGTCCAGAGGGTGCAGGCCGATGGTGGGCTCGTCGAACACGAACACCGTGTCGTCCTGCCCCCTGCCCATCTCGCTGGCCAGCTTGAGGCGCTGCGCCTCTCCGCCGGAAAGACCCGGGGTCGCCTCGCCGAGCGTCAGGTATCCGAGACCGACGTCCTTCAGGACCTTCAGCCTGTTCCTGACGACGGGGAGGTCTCCGCAGGCCTCCGAAGCGGCTTCCACGCTCATCTCCATCAGCTCGGGCAGCGACTGCGCCTCCCCCGTCTTGGACGTCCTGAGGATCCTGAACGCCTCCTTCGAATAGCGGGATCCGCCGCAGTCCGGACAGGGTATGTCCACGTCCGGGAGGAACTGAATGTCCAGGCTGACGGAGCCCGTCCCGTCGCAGGTTGGGCATCTGAGGGAACCCGTGTTGTACGACAGGTCCCCAGCCTTGATCCCCTTCTCCTTCGCGGACGGGGTCTTGGCGAATATCTTCCTCAGCTCGTCGTGCACGTTGGCGTAGGTGGCGACGGTGGAGCGTACGTTGATGCCTATGGGCGTGGCGTCTATGAGCTTGACATGGCGTATGCCCTCGGCGGAGATGCTCCTGACGTGGTCCGGGAGCCTCTTCCCGGATAGTTCCGCCTCGAGGGCTGGGATCAGGCTGTCGAGGACCATGGTGGTCTTCCCGCTTCCGGATACGCCGGTGACCACGGTGAACCTGCCCTTGGGTATCCTCACGTCCAGAGGTTTGACCGTATGTATCTGCGAGGTGCGCATCTCTATGCAGCCGAGGTCGAAGAGGCGCTCCTTCGGAGTCCTTTCCCTGAGTCCGGGGTTGCCTCCCTCCAGGAACCTGCCGATCCTCGAATTCCCGTCGGAGATCAGGTCCTTCACTGTCCCCTGCGCTATCACACTGCCTCCGTCGGCACCTGCCCCGGGTCCAAGCTCGACCATCCAATCCGAATGTGCCAGTATCTGCGTGTCGTGATCCACGAGGACCACGGTGTTGCCGTCCCCCACGAGGTCGTCCATGACCCCGATGAGCCCTTCGATGTTGGCAGGGTGCAATCCTATCGACGGTTCGTCGAGAACATACAGCACTCCGGTCGTGCGGTTGCGCACCGATCTTGCCAGCTGAGTGCGCTGCCTCTCTCCGGTGGATAGTGTGGAGGCCGCACGGTCCAGGGTAAGGTATCCAAGTCCGAGGTCAAGCAGTCTCCTTGCCGTGTCGTGGTAGGATTCGCATATGCTCTCCGCCATCGCCCTCATACCCTCCGGTAGGGATCCGGGAACGCCCTTCACCCATTCGGTCAGCTCGGTGAGGGTCATCTGGCATGCCTTGTCCAGCGATATCCCCCTCAGCAGCGGGGCGCGTGCCGCCTCGGAGAGCCTGGTGCCGTTGCAGCAGGGACAGGTCCCGAACTTCAGGAACCTCTCCACCCTCTTCATGCCCTTCTCGTCCTTGACATTCGAGAGGGCGTTCTCGACGGTGTACGATGCGCTGTAATACGTGAAATCCATCTCGCCGGCGTTGCCGGTCTTCTCGTTGTAGTAGAGGATATGCCTCTTCTCGGCAGGGCCGTGAAGAACGATCTCCTTCTCTCTGTCCGTGAGGTCCCTGAACGGTACGTCGGTACGGACGCCTATGTCCCTCGCGATGTCCTTCATCAGGCTCCACATGAGGGTCTGCCACGGCGCAACTGCTCCCTCGTCTATGGTCTTGCTCTCGTCGGGGACGAGCGTGGACTCGTCCACCTCGTGCACGAGACCGGTCCCGTCGCAGTTCCTGCAGGCACCCCTGCTGTTGAAGGCCAGGTCCTCCGCTCCCGGCGTGACGACCTCCGCGCCGCACACGGGACATCTGATCTCGTTCATGGCGGCGGTGTCTATGCTCGGCTCGAGGTAATGGCCGTTGGGGCACCTGTGGTTGGCGAGCCTGGAGAACATAAGCCTCAGGCTGTTGAGGAGCTCTGTGGACGTGCCGAAGGTGCTCCTTATGCCCGGCACACCGGGACGCTGATGCAACGCGAGCGCGGCGGGGACGTAACGCACGTCATCCACCTCGGAACGCGATGCCTGGGTCATACGCCTGCGGGTGTATGTCGACAGCGATTCCAGATAGCGTCTCGAACCCTCGGCGAAGAGCGTCCCCAGCGCCAGGGAGGACTTCCCCGAACCGGATACCCCGGCGATTCCGACGATCCTGTTGAGCGGTATATCCACGTCTATGTTCTTCAGGTTGTGGATCCTCGCTCCGCGCACTTCGATATGGTCCGGCGTCTTCATTTCAAACGGCCTTGTCCATGCTGTGCAGGTATATGACTGCCTCGGTCATCCCAGGATCCATGCGATGCCCTTGGCGGTACGGAGCTCCGGTTCCCTGAAGTGGTTGCCGGGATTGGATTCGAATACGGTCCCGATCCCCTTGGAGGCATACAGGCTGCACAGTTCCTCCGTGCGTTGGCCGACGGCGGCCATGACCGGATTCCTGGTCTTAGATTCCCTGTCTCCCAGCGAGAGGTAGATCCTGTCGGGCATGCGGACGGGATCGTTCTTTTCCGCGAACTCGGCGAATCCCGGATACCACAGCGAACCCGATGCGGACACCGCTCCGGAGAACAGATCCGTGCGGTACAGGGAGTAAATGGCGAACAGCCCTGCGAGGGAGTATCCCGCGATGAACCTCCTGGACGGGTGTACGGACATCAACCTCTCCGCCTGTGGGATGATCTCCCCTGTGAGTTCCTCAAGGAAGGCATCCGCCCCTCCGGCGAAGGCGTTCCTGCCGTCGTCGTACGGCCACGGGCTCATCTCGCGGTCCCAGTCGATATCCGATACCGCGGCGAGGGAGAAGTCCGCATCGGTCATCTGGAGCAGCGTATCCAGCACCCTCTTCCCCTCATCGCCGAAGGTGTTCAGTACGACCAGCGGGGAATCATCGCGTACACCCCTCCTCAGTAGCACCCTCCTCCCGGATATGACCGCATCCGTCACGCCCTTCTCGGCATCGCTCATGCCCACCCTATGGGCGAGGACGGTAAAAAAGGTAAATACGATTGAGTGATGGGGACTTCAGAGGCAATCCAATGGCAGGCAAGGAACACAAGCTCACGATCAACTTCAGCAGCACGAAAGGCTATCCGATGAGGGTCATGATCGACAGGTCGGCGGCCAAGGTGATGAAGTCCGGCGAATCCTATTCCGTGAGCCTCGCGGACGGCGCCCACGAGGTCATGCTTTCCGTCTCCATAAGGAAGAAGCCCGTCTTGCTCGACCTTCATTCTGACACAGTCATGGACGTCAGCGCTCCCGACGTATACAGCGCGCTCACCGTCGATATCAGGAACTGAGTTCCTTATCGGCCATCAGCTTCCTGTACATTTCGGCCCCCAGGCACTCCTCGGCATGGGTGCATACTTCTATGCACTGCCGGATGTCGTTGTACACCGTGAATCCGCACCTGTCGCATTCCGCCTTCATGTCAACGGAGAACATCTCGATCTCGTTACCGCATTCCGGACATCTCCTGATCTCCAGCTGGGGAGTGTTACCGTGGCAGGAACCGGGGCATTTGAACTTCATAGGACGCATGATGTTCTAAGGATATTTGGAATATAGCAAAGGTTTAAGGTCAGTTACTCAGAATATATTCACAGGAGGGTCGAGAGGATGGTCAGCATATACGAGGATTCGAAGAACAGATACCTGAAAGAAGGATTCGATGAGGGATTCGACGAAGGATTCAATGCCGGTGCCAAGAACAAACACGACGAGATGATCTCCCATCTGGCCGATCTTGTCCTCTCGGTTGCCGAGAACCAATCCATAACGATAGATGAGGCACTCGCCCTGACAGACCCCCAGATGCAGCCTCAGATAAGAGCGGAGATCGAGAAGCGCAGCGGCCATACCGAACGATCCCTCTGACGCGACCGTAAAACGTGATTCTCCCGCCACCCGTTTCGGATATATACTCCGACTCAGTACGCCGTCCATGGAATTCCGCGACGATATAGCCGAACTCATGTCGAAGTGCGTGGGCTGCGGCAGATGCCTGGAGGTCTGCACATCGCACTCCCACGGGGGATGCAATCCCCTCGAGGTGATGGGAGGGAAGCTGGAGAGCGCCAAGGGCTGCATCGGATGCGGGATGTGCAACACGGTATGCGAATTCACCGTACCGAAGAGGGTCATGCTCTACGCCGTTTGCAAGGTGAACGGAATGTCCGTCACTCAGGCCTACAGGGAGACGGGATACAACCTGCCTCCGTCGGACATGGAGGATGTGCCAGCACCGCATTATATGATGGGTGCGGATGCACAGCTGATGCCCGGATGCCTCGTCGTGTCCCAGGCACCATATCTCGAATACGCGACCGAGAGGGCGCTCTCATTAGTGGGTGCTCCGACGGAGAGGTTCGAGGGAGGATGCTGCACCTATGCCGTCCCGTTCAGGGGACTCACCGAGGAGGAGAGGGACGCGCTCAAGAGGAAGGCCGCCGAACCCCTGAAGGGAAGGAAGCTATACACTATCTGTTCGGGATGCGCGGACGAGATGTGCCTGTCGGGGATCGATGCGGAGCACGTGATACACAGGCTGCATCAGGACATCGACAGGATAAGGGAGCTTCCAGGGATCAGGCTGAGGGTGGCCATACAGACCGGATGCGGCCAGAGGGATCAGCTGTGGAAGTTCAGGGAAGTGGCGGAAGCGTGCGGATGCGAGGTCATCGATGCGGAGCAGGGATGCTGCGGGAAACTGGTTCCGCGCATATCCGGGGAGCTGATGGCCGAGAGGCAGGAATCCATGAAGGATGCCGATGCCATCGTCGTCGGATGCCCGTCATGCTTCGCCAGATACGATCAGTATCCCGAGGGGAAGCCTGTTCTCTATATCACGGAACTGATCCTGCTCGCCATGGGCGACCGTTCCACCGTCGGCTTCCACCGCCGCGCGGTGCAGTGATCAGTCGCTGATCTTCTCGAACTCGGACTTGGGCATGCCGCATACGGTGCACAGATAGGAATCGTCCAATTCGTCGAAGGGGACCAGTTCCTTGGAATCGTCGTAGATGTGTCCGCATACCTTGCACTTGTAGACTGCCATGTATGGGAATCTTGTCCGATGTAGTTAAAGGAATCCTTCTCCGGATGCTTCCGATAACCCA
>JAFPVN010000301.1 GCA_017395275.1 Candidatus Methanomethylophilaceae archaeon
CAAGACTTTTTATCTTCGGTATTAAATGTTCCGCAAACGCTGCAATACCAATCGCCTAATTTTTTGGTACAAGGTCGTATCCGTGGACGGTACCAGCGACGGGAGGACCGCGGACGTCATCCTGCGCACCATAACGGATGCCACCGTGTACGGGGGGAACAGGCACAAGTGGAGGCTCGAGTCCAGGATCAGGATGACGAACGACGGCAGCGGATGGATAATCCGTGAGTCGAGGGTATCGACCTTCTGAGGTGATCATGATGGAATGCGAAGAGAAGAGAGTAGATATGAGGGAGATGACGAAGGAGGGCATGGAGCTGACGGTGCGCAATACCCAGCTGATATTCAGGATAAACCACACCATGCCCTTCACGCCGGAATACGATTCCCTGATCGCCGAACTGTTCGGCGACAGGATAGGCGAGGGAACGAGGCTGACGGCACCTTTCAACCTCGTGGCATCGGAGCACATGAGGATAGGGAGGAACGTCTACATCGGCGGGAACCTGCTGGGCATGTGCCGCGGCGGGATAGAGGTCGAGGACGACGTGATGATCGCGGCCAACGTGTCGCTGATATCCAACAACCACGACCTGTACGACAGGCAGGTACTGCTCTGCAAGCCGGTCAGGATCTGCAAGGGAGCATGGATCGGAGCGGGTGCCTAGATCATGCCCGGCGTGAGGGTCGGAAGGTATGCTGTCGTAGGTGCTGGCTCAATAGTGACGAAGGATGTAGCGGATTACCAGGTCGTGGTCGGGAATCCGGCCAGGCCTATCAAGGAACTTGACGGTAAGAGATTCGAATGAAGGAGGTAAAGGAAATGATGAAACTGAACAACGGAATCGAATGCCCCGAGATCGGGATCGGAACGTACATGCTCACACCCGAGCAGGCGGAGAACAGCGTCAGGGAGGCGCTGAGGATGGGATACCGCATGGTCGATACGGCGAACGCATACGTCAACGAGAGGGCGTGCGGACGCGGGATACGCGACAGCGGCGTGGACAGGAAGGAGATCTTCGTGTCCACCAAGCTCTGGCCCAGCGAGTACACAAACCCCAACGCTGTGGACGAGACCCTGGAGCGTCTCGGCTTGGACTATGTCGACCTTCTTTACATCCACCAGCCCGCAGGTGACTGGCTCGCCGGATACAGGCAGCTGGAGAAGGCCTACAGAGAGGGGAAGGCCAGGTCCATAGGCATATCGAACTTCGAGGGCAAGTACATCGAGTCCCTCAAGGACAAGTGGGAGATCGTCCCCCAGTTCATACAGGTGGAAGCCCATCCCTACTTCACGCAGAGGGAGCTCCGCCAGACCACCGATCCCCTCGGTATCAGGATCATGAGCTGGTATCCACTCGGACACGGGGACAGCAGGCTCATGTCCGAGCCGATCTTCGCGGAACTCGGCAGGAAGTACGGCAAGACACCCGCACAGACAATCCTGCGCTGGCACATTCAGATGGGCTTCTCCGTCATCCCCGGAAGCAGGAACGTCGCACACATAAAGGATAACTTCGACATCCTCGACTTCGAGCTTTCAGAGGACGACATGTCGAGGATAGCGGAGCTCGACCGCGGCGAGAGGTACTACCACCGCACGGACGAACAGCTCAGTCAGTTCGCGGGATGGAGACCGTCCTTCGAACAGAGATGAGGAAAGGACCGGGTACGCCCGGTCCTGAAACCTTTTTCCCCTTATTCAGCTGAGTAGCGAGGATCCCGCATCGAAGGCCTTCTTAAGTTCCTGCGGGAACACCTTCTCCCTCCTCTCCACCCTCTGCGGGCCGTCGAAGAATGTCCAGTCGAACTTGCTGTAATCCTTGACCTGCATGGTCTCACCGCTCACCAGGAGCTTCGTGGGGCCGATGAAGTTGGTCAGGACGTTCTTGTAGTTCTCCAGCATGTCCTTGTAGAGGGTATCGGGGGCGTTGGACGTCATTATCAGGAGGACGGGGATCTTCCTCTCGTTGCAGCATGGTCTCTCCTTGTTGTATGTGAGGTAGGGGAACACCAGCCTCTCGTAGAAGGTCTTGAACTGTGCGCAGAGGTCTCCGAAGTAGTTGGGGGCGCCCATGATGATGCCGACCGCCTCCCTTATGTCGTCCAGTACGTGCTTCAGTCCGTCCTTCACCACACACTCGCCACGGTGGGCCTCCCTCTTGCATCCAAAGCAGGATATGCACCCTGTGTAACGCTCGATCTTGTAGAGGTCGAACTTCTGTACCGTGTATCCCTTCGATTCGGCTCCCTTTATCGCCTCGTCTATGAGCATGTCCGTGTTCCAGCCCGAACGGGGGCTGCCGTTTATCGCAACGATCTTTCCTGCCATGGATGCCGTATCGGAGGGGAGGGACAAAAAGGTGATGACGGTTTGTTCGCAACCATTAAAAGCGATGAGCCTTTCGTGCGTCCACAGGTCACGTAAATCGTAAGCCTCGGGCGGAAACAGTGTTGCCTGGAAAGGTGATACTGTGGTAGAGCTTAGGTTGCCTCGCAGCAAGAGGGAGGGCATCATTTTCGGATGCGTGATAGCGTTCATCTCGTCGATGCTGATCGGCGGATACAATGTGTATGACAACATGGGATACGATCTCGAGCACTTCGGGGATTTCGTATCCGATTTCCTGGTGATCTGGCCGGTGATGTTCGCGGTGGCGTTCACTCTGTCCTATACCCTCGTCGGGCCGTTGGCCGGAAGGGTCGTGAGACATTATATGGCGCCGACCGACAGCGCGAACACGTTTATCTGCTTCAACCTGATCGTGTGCGTGCTCATGATGTCCGTCATCCTGACCTTCCTCGGAGGACTCATCGGGCAGGCGATAGCCTTCCTCCTGAGCGGGCATGAGATGGACGTGATGGAACTGGTGTATAACTGGCCGAGGATATGGCCGAGGAACTTCTGCATCGCGTTCTGGGTGGAGATGCTGATAGCCCAGCCCGCAGCGCGCAGGGTGATGGTGGTCATCCACAGGAAGGCGTTCTCCCCTCAGGCGGAGACCGCATGAGCACATCCTCCATTATATTTTTCGAAAGCAATCCGCACGCATGTGGGAAGCTCTGAAGGAGGCTGTCGAGAGCGGCGATTGGATCGAGGGCGAGGCCAGGAAGGAGCATGACGAGGCCATCGTCAGATGCGCTCTGAAGGTGCACAGGTACAACACCACCGCGATGAAGTCCGCGGAGGAGATCCAGGACGCGATTGCGGACATCACGGAATCGGAGCCGGACAGGACCTCCCTCGTGCTGTTCCCGTTCAGATGCGACCTCGGATTCAACATACGTTTCGGCAGGAACGTGATCGTCAACTACAACTGCACGTTCCTGGACACCGCTCCGATTACCGTCGGCGACAACACCAAGATTGGGCCCGACTGCCATCTGGTCACCGCGGACCATCCCCGCGACCATATCGAGAGGAGGGTGCACAAGGTCAGGGGGAAGCCCATAACCATCGGGGACGACTACTGGTTGGGAGCGAACGTCACCGTACTCCCCGGGGTCACGATCGGCGACAGGTGCATAATCGGTGCGGGATCGGTCGTGACCAAAGATGTGCCAGATGACGAGATTTGGGTAGGCAATCCTGCCCATCCCGTCAAGAGATGAAGCGATTGTACCCGGGAATCCGGAGACCCTTCGGTGCGTCGCGATGTCGGTGCTCAGGGGAACAGGGTTCTGCCCATCTCGCGTGCCTTCTCGAGCATCTCGGGATTGTCCTTGGGAAGACCGTGCTCCCTGGTGCTGTGCAGCAGGACCGAGGTGCTGAAGTTCCTGCGTTCAAGTATCCTCTTGATCCTCTCTGCGGTGGGCTTCCCGTGCTCTACGGGGGCACCGGAGGAAACGATGACCAGCGCATTCCTGGCGGGAGGTTCCTTCTGTTCGGTGTAGAGCTTGAACGTCCTGTCCTCGTACATGTAGTACAGCCCGGTGGCACGCCCGAAGTACACCGGCGCGGCAACTATGAGCGCATCGCAGTTCCTCAGGTCATCCAGGACGGGCACGAGATCGTCCTTCAGCGGGCAGGGCTTCCCCTGTTTGCAAAGATGGCAGCCCTGACAATCACGGAACTTGAGACCGTTGAGGAAATGGATACGGACCTCGGCACCCTCCACTGCCTCGGCGGCGGCCACTGCCAATGTGGATGTGCTCCCCTTGCGGGAAGGACTTGATAGGATCACGCAGATCATCCTGCTCATGGACATGGATGATACTGCCGATAGATAATCGTTGAGATGATCCCCTCAGAGACCGAAGGAACGTATCATTTGTCCTTGACATCGAACTGCGAACGGTACAGGTCCGCATAGACGCCGCCGCGGGACAGGAGCTCCTGATGCCTTCCCTTCTCCACGATGTTGCCGTCCTCCATGACCAGGATGATGTCCGCATTGATGATCGTGGAGAGACGGTGGGCGATGACGAACGTCGTCCTGCCCTCCATCAGGTGATCGATGGCCCTCTGGATCACCATCTCCGTCCTGGAATCCACCATGGACGTGGCCTCGTCGAGGATGAGCATGGGCGAACGGTCCACCAGGGCACGGGCGATGCATATCTGCTGTCTCTGTCCTTCCGACAGCCCTCCGCCGTTGCGGATCATGGTATCAAGTCCCTCCGGCAGCGCCCTTATGAACCCTTCCAGGCCGACCTTCCTGCATGCGTCGTAGATGCCATCGTCCGTCACGTCGGTGCCGTATGCTATGTTGTCGCGTATGGTGCCGTTGAAGAGCCAGGTGTCCTGAAGTACCATGCAGAACAGACTGTGTACATGTGCGCGGGACATGTCCTTGATCGATACCCCGTCGATCGATATGTCGCCTTCGGAGAAGTCATAGAACTTCATCAGCAGGTTGACGATGGTGGTCTTCCCGGCCCCGGTCGCACCCACTATGGCGACCTTCTGCCCCGGTTCCACCCTGACCGAGAATCCTTTGATCGTCTCGGTGTCCGGCGTATAGGAGAAGTGGACGTTATCGAACTCCACCAATCCCTCGACGTCCCCGGGGTGGACGTTCTCGGGGTCGGCGGGCATCTCCTCGTGATCCAGGAACTCGAAAATCCTCTCCGCACCCGCACCAGCGGCCTGAAGGTTGCCCAGCGAACCTGAGATCATATCGAGGGGGCCCATGAACATCTTCTCGAACAGGATGAAGGCCACTACCATACCGATCGTGATCTCGCCCTGTATGACCATCACCGATCCCACGATGCACACGAGGACGTACCCTATGTTCCCCGAGAACTGCATGAACGCGGGAAGGAGTCCCATCGTGATCTCGGAACGGAATCCGCTGGAACGCAGATTCTCGTTGATGCCGTCGAACTTCCTCCTGCTGATCCCCTCCCCTGAATAGGACTGGACGAGACTGTGGGACGAGTAGATCTCGGATATGAGCCCGTACATGAAACCTATGTTCCTCTGCTGGGCACGGTAGTACTTCTGTGTGTATTTCATAACCATGAAGCATACCCCGAATCCGATCAGGGCAGCTGCTATGGATACTATCGCCAGCTTGACGTTGGTGATGAACATCATCGCCGTACAGAGGATCAGGACGAATATCCCGTGAAGGAACACGGATATGCTGCGGTTGAGTGCCGACCCGACGGTATCGGAATCGTTGGTGAAACGGCTGATGACATCCCCCTTGTCGGAGCTGTCGTAGTAGTCCATCGGCAGACGCGACAGCTTGCGGTTCAGTGCGGAACGCATGTCGCTGGCTACCCTCTGGGCAACATCCGCCATCACGAAGTTGCGGATGAACGTCGCCCCGTGGGCGAACAGATAGAGCAGAAGGATCAGGATGCCTATGCGGGATACCGCGTCGAGATCGATGTCCCCGGTGTAGAGTCCGTCGGATATGAGGTCGGTGATCTCGCTGACGTAATTGGGTACGAAGACGCTCAGCAGGGACTCTATGAACACCAGCGTTATCCCTATGATGAACAGTGTCCTGTACCGGCGCATGAAACGGAAGATCATCCCCCATGCGCGGCGCATCGAATGGGGCGATTCGGTTATCACGCCCTTCACCAGCGGCTTCCCGGTGATCGATACGTTGCCCGGCATCAGAGATCGCCCCCTGCGTGCTGCGATATCGCTATCTCACGGTACTGCTCGCAGCTGTCCAGCAGTTCGGAGTGGGTACCCTGCGCTATGATGGTGCCCCCGTCCATGACCAGGATGCGGTCCGCACCCCTGGCGGTACCCACCCTCTGGGTGATGAGGAGCACGGTGGCCATGTCGGTGGCCCTGCCGAGCCTGGTGCGTATCTCGCGGTCGGTGCGGTAATCGAGAGCGGAGAAGCAGTCGTCGAACACATAGATCTCCGGACCCTTGCATACCGCCCTCGCGATGGATATCCTCTGCTTCTGGCCTCCGGAAAGGTTCTTCCCCTCCTCGGCCACCGGCGCCTCCAATCCCCCGCTCCTCTGGACGAAGTCGTCTATGCATGCCACCTTCAGCGCTTTCCAGACATCGTCATCGGTGCGGGATTCCGATCCCTCCCCGTAATTCACGTTGTCCCTGAAGTTACCCTTCAGCAGCATGGACTTCTGCGTCACATAGCCCACCCTCCTGCGGAGGGAGTCCTTGCGGTAGTCCCTAACGTCTACCCCGTCGACCGCGACGGATCCGTCCGAGCAGTCATAGAAACGCGATATGAGATGTGCCAGCGTACTCTTGCCGCACCCTGTGGCACCTATGAGGGCCACGGTCTCCCCGGGGTTTATGCTGAAGGATACGTCATGCAGTGTATCTGCTGCCGCACCGGGGTAACGGAAGGACACCCCGTCGAAACGGAGGGATCCGGTGCACTCGCCCTCGTCCCTCTCCCCGTCGAGGATTTCCGGTTCGGTCATGAGCACCTCCCATATGCGGTTCATCGAGACCTTGGCACGGGGGAATATGTTGAAGATCTGGACGATGCTGCGGAACGCGTTCAGCGCCATGGTGGCGTATGTGGCGAATACGATCATGTCCGAGAACAGCACCAGACGTTCCGGTTCGGATGACGTGCCCGCGATGATGAATGCCCCCAGCCAGTAGATGGACATCGTGAGGGTGTTGCGCAGGAAGCTGTTGATTGGGACGTTCGCCGCCATTATGTGGTTGACGCCGATGATTTTGGACATCAGATTGTCGTTGATGTCCGTGAACCTCCTTTCCTCGTACTCTTCGGCGTTGTATGCGCGGATAACCTTCTGGCCGGTCACCGTCGCGGAGGTCTGTCCGTTGATCGCGTCCTTGAGTCTCTGGATGATTTTGTAGCGGGGTGCGGTTAGGCGCATGATGGTGATCACGGTGACCGTCATCAGC
>JAFPVN010000302.1 GCA_017395275.1 Candidatus Methanomethylophilaceae archaeon
ACCACCAACGGGGACTGGGCCAAGCCCGTGGAGGCCATAGACCAGGCGAAGAAGGGCGACGTGATCGTCATCGACGTCGGCGGAGCACCCGTGGCGGTGTGGGGAGAGCTGGCGTCGTGGTCCGCGCGCATGCAGGGATGCAACGGCGTGGTCATCGACGGAGCGATAAGGGATCTGGATGACATCAAGGCCATGGGATTCCCCGCATTCTCCAGGAGCGTCGCGCCCTGCGCCGGCGAGCCCAAGGGATACGGCGGCATCGGCATCGAGATCAAGATCGGCGGCCAGCCCGTCAGGACCGGGGATTGGATCATCGGCGACGAGAGCGGACTCATCGTGGTCCCCAAGGAGGTCGCCGTGGAGGTGGCCAACCGCGCGGTGCACGTCCACGAGAACGAGAACCGCGTCCGCGAGGAGATCAAAAGGGGATCCACGCTCTCGAAGGTCAACGAGCTCGCGAAGTGGGAGCCCGTCAAGTGAAAACGATGGCGGCAGGGAATCCCTGCCGCCTCTCATTCTTCTTATCTGGCTCTTTTATACTTTCAAAAATCCAAGTTTTTTATGAAGATTCTTGATCATTTGTGCGCTCCCGTCCTGCTGCTGTCGGATATGGGAAGAAAATCTACCTGGTAGGCATATAATGGTTGACCGACGAATGGTTCATCTGGGTCTATCAGAGTCCCATCTTATCTGCGAGCTCGTTGAGCCTTCTGATCCTCTCCTCCATCGGAGGGTGGGTGCTGAAGAGGTTGGACAGTCCGCCTCCCCTCAGGGGGTTGGAGATCCACATGTTGGCGCAGTCGTAGATGTTCTTGGGGTGGTCCTGTCCGCGGGTGTCGAAGGGGTCGTTCTCGTTGCGCCTCCCGGCCTTGGTGGCGTTCCTGTATGCCGATTCCCCTTTCTCGATGTGCTCCAATGCCCTGGCCAGAGCGCGGGGGTTCTGTATGGTCCTCCCGCCGGTCTCGTCGGCGAGGTACTCCCTGCTCCTGGATATGCCCAGCTGCACCATTATGGCGGCGATGGGCATCACTATGTAGACGACCAACGCGCCCGCTATGGATATCAGGGGGTTCCTGTCCCTGTCGCCGCTGAAGATCAGTGCGAAGTACGCTATGTAGCTGAGGTTGGAGATCAGCGATGCCATCATCGATGCAAATGACATCACCAGAATGTCCCTGTCCTTGACGTGGGCCATCTCGTGCGCTATGACGCCTTCCAGCTCGTCGTCGGGGAGCATCTCGAGGAGCCCCCTCGTCGCCACCACGGCGGCATCCTTCGGATTCCTCCCGGTGGCGAACGCATTCGGAGTCCAGGACTCAACTATGCCCACCTCGGGCATGGGGAGGTTGTACTTCATTGCCACGGTCTTCACAGTATTGTACAGACGGGGTTCCTCGTACTGGTCCACGATCCTCGCCCTGTTGGCGCGGAGCGCGTTCCTCTTGCACGCGTAGTACGAGTACAGGCTCATTATGACCGATAGCGAGATCATTATCGTGCCCATGATGTAGATGCTGAACCTGAAGCAGTAGCTCAGGATCGCTCCGATTATCATCAGGAGCAGGGTCATGTAGATGAACATCGACAGTGTGCGGAGTCTCCAGAAACGCATCCCTATCCCTCAGACCGTATAATCCAATTCGTCACCGGCGAAGAAGTCCTTTATCTTATCGTTGGAGGTGGCGACCCTCATCTTCTGTATGCCCTCGCCGGTGGTGCATCCGTTGAGGTGCAGCTCATTAATTGAGTATTCATTGACGATGATCTCGGCGACGGCGTTCACCGCGGGCTGCTTGACCTTGTGCAGGTAGATGCCTCCGACCAGTCCCCTTATGGGTCCGAACCTCTCCTTCACCACGCGGAGCGTATCGCCTATGCCCGCATGGGCACAGGCACTGAACACGACGGGTCCCTGATTGGTCCTCAGCACAAGTGCCAGCTCCTTGGAATCATCATTCACCACGGGGGAGATGTACAGGTGCTCGGTTAGCTGTATCCAATCCTTCCCGGCGTCCTGCCTTATGATCCCGCCGACGTTGTCGTCGGTGATCAGCTTGCCGAAGGTCCTCTTCACGTCCCATACCTCGGGGACGGAGTAGATGTCGACGCGGACGGTCCTGTTGGTCATGAAGGTGTTCAGTCCTCCGACGTGGTCTATGGACGGATGCGATATCACCACCGCATCCACCGAATCGGCCTTTATCTTCAGGATGTCCATGTTGCGCATGAAGTACCTGCCGCTCCTTCCTGTGTCGAAGAGGATCCTCTTGCCGTCGACGTCGAAGACGAAGGATGCTCCCTTGGAACCTATGAGGGGAGTGCCGACCTTGGCTCCCTCGTCCATTATGCAGAGTACACGCGCGTGCGCCATGGTGCACCCATGCCGTCATGCGCTTAAAAGCTATGCGCAATTCTCAGTACAGCGAATCCGGCAGGTCCCTGCATATCCTGAACACCGTCTCTTCCGGCAGTTCCCCGGACTGGACGAATCCCTTGATCCTCTTCGGAACGGTGTTCAAAGACATCATCGCGCCCGGTTTCGTCGGGTCGTCGATGTAGTCGGTCTCCACCATGAAGCTGTCCCCTTTCGACAGTGCCTCGCGAATCAAGGTGCGGGAGCACGGTATGGAGGGGGTTACGCCGAAGGTCTCCTCCTCCGTTACCAGCGGAGGCGAGGAGTGCTTGATCACCTTCCTTCTCGGAAGACCGGCCGAATCCGCCATGGAGGCGAGGGAGCGGAAGGTGTCGTCCCACGACTCGCAGTGTATCATCACCGCATAATCATTCTCATGAGCCAGATCCATCCCGTGCTGCAGCACGCGGTTGCATGCGTCGAAGTATTTCTGGTCCGTCTCGAAGTGGGGTCTGCCCACCTCCCCCATCAGCTGCGCTTTGCCCGCGGATATCATCTCGTGGGCGATGTCCATGCCCTCCGTGAGGATCTCCTCCGCCCTCTCCATGCCGTAATGGGCTGCGAGGGGCACGATCAGTATGGGGTACGGACCAATGGCACAGTTCACCTTCAGTCCCAACTCCCTTCCCATCTCGGCGTATCTCACGGTGATCTCGAAGGACCTCCTGAAATCCTCGCCGCAGGTTATGGGCACCTCGGAGTACGGCAACGTCACCAAGGTCATCCCGGTGCCTCCGGCGGCCTTGAACTGCTTCATGGCCTCGACGTTCAGTCCCGAGGGGGAGACGTGGAAATGGTCGTCGTAGATGGGGAGTTCCATGATGCGAGAGTCGCTGAACAACTAGTTATACCTTTCAGGTTCAGATCGAAGTGACGGGCAGAGCGTAGACGCCCTCCATCAGCGGGTACGCCTTATCCGTGAGACAGATGATGCACGAAGGGCCGATGGTATAATCCGATTTCTTCAGCAGTCTGAACGCCTTGAGGTCATCGGATCCGAAATTCGTCCCGGCCTTGGATTCGATCAGCGTCAGTTCCCCATTCTTGAGCATTATCAGATCTATCTCATTCTTTTTGGAGTCCCTATAATAATAGAATCCGGCGGATTCCGTGTTGTTGGAATACGTCTTCAATATCTCATTCACGATGAACGTCTCCAGCATCGGTCCGCTCAGGTATCCCGCCCTGAGCGATTCCGGGTCGAATATGCGTGCAAGATAGCACGCCAGACCAGTATCGCAGAAGTACAGTTTGGGGCGTTTGACCACCCGCTTGACGGTGGACCTCTCAACGTATGCCGGCAGAAGGTGGATGATGCCGCCCAGCTGCAGGATCCTGAGCCATGACTCCACTGTGGGTATGGTGACACCTACGGCATTGCATATCGTCTCGTACACGAGTTCCTGTCCCGTGAGCGATGCAGCCACCTCCACGAACCTCAGGAACTTGTCCTTGTCCTTCAGATTGATTATCTCGCTCACATCGCGCGCTATGTACGTGTCGAGATAATCGGAATAGAATTTGGAGGTCTTGAGGCGCGGTTTCTGGAAGAGCTCCGGATACGACCCGCGGACCATGCGTTTGAAGATATCCTGCGCATCCGTGGACAATGACGTTGAACGTTCTATGCACCTCTCGATGTCTACCTCGAAAGGCGGTTCGTCCCTTCCAGCTATCTCGCTGATACTCAGGGGCGACATGCGGATGATCGAGACCCTTCCCGCCATGGATTCCGATACGTCCTCCATGAGGCGATATATCTGGCTGCCTGTGAGGATGTACATGCCCTCGTTGCTCCCGGTCCTGAATTTTCTCTCGTCGATGACGGATTCGAGGGCTGCGAACAATCCCTTTGCGTATTGTGCCTCGTCGATGATCAGCGGAGCTGGATGGATGTTCAGGAACAGCTCAGGATCCTTTTCCGCCATCGCCCTCTCACGCCGGTCTGCCAGGGACACGTACCCGAATCCGTGCTTCTCGGAGATCATCTTGCACAGGGTTGTCTTGCCGCATTGACGGGCCCCAGTGATGAGCACCACGGGTTTCAATTCGATTTCGCGCTCCACCTGTGGCATTACCGTACGAGGGATCATACATCGTTATCCACCTCCCCGTATAAGTAAAAATCTATAGTATAACTTTAATTTTTTACCATTTTTTTATGTATACGTAGAAAGTGTCAGCATGTAAAGATATGAGAGCGGCATATGTTGAAACCGTATACTTATTGATATGCAGACGATGATGCGAGCGGGCCCGTAGGGCCCGTCGCTGCGCAGAGCAATCAAAAAATAGATTCACTCCCTCTGTCGGAACAGGGCTAGAGACCATGGATTCCAATCAACGCTTCCTGCTGAAGACATTCAGGAAGTACTACAGGGCGAACACCCCCTTCCTTCCGGACAGGTTCACCCGCAGGGAGTTCGGGTTCATGTTCTTCGACAAGACCTTCGTGCAGAGGCACATCGGTTTCCACAGTTCCGACGAATTGCACAGGTTCATGGAGTCGCAGGTACCCTCCCACAGCTACTATTCCACGGCATACTACCGCACCCCGGACGCCCCCACCATGGAGGAGAAGGGGTGGATGGGCGCGGAGCTCATATTCGATCTGGATGCAGATCACTTAGAAGGAGCGGACCAGATGTCCTTCGACGACATGCTGGCACAGATCAAAAAAGAGATGATCTCCCTGGTGGACAACTACCTCTTCGGGGACATGGGGTTCTCCCCCGAGGACGTGTACATCACATTCTCCGGAGGAAGGGGTTACCACGCCCACGTCAAGATGCCCGAGGTATTGGGACTGGGATCCCACGAGAGGAGGGAGATCGTCGATTTCGTGACATCGAGGGGACTGAACATCGATTGGGTGTTCGCCGAGGAGGCCCGCGCTCTTGGTATCGCCAACGTCGGAGGGAGGACGGTGGCCAACATCAAGAGGTTCCGCACCATCCCGCCGGCGGATTCCGGCGGATGGAGGCTGAGGATGCGCAACGCGCTGAAGGACGTCGTCAACGACATATGCGACATGGACGTCCCCGAGATCAAGAAGGCCTACCCCTCCACGAAAAAGAATCAATCGCTGGCGAAGATACAGGAGGACCTGAGGAAATCCAGGGACGTCATCTTCGAGAACAACAAGATGGCCACGCTGGCCCACAACACACAGGAACTGCTGGTGAAGATCATGGCGGAGGACGTGGCGATACGCATCTCGGGAGAGGTGGACGAACCCGTCACCGCCGACATCAAGAGGCTGATCCGTCTTCCCGGTTCCATCCACGGGAAGAGCGGTCTGAGGGTCACCCCGCTGTCCAGGGAGGAACTGACGGATTTCGACCCCATGACCATGGCGATACCGAAGGAGTACTCCGACGATCCCGTCAGGATAACCATGAAGCGGGACTACGACTTCAACATGAAGGGTCAGCATTTCAAACTCAGCGGGATAACCGAGGTGCCCGAATACGCCGCGGTGTTCCTGATCGGCAAGAAACTGGCGGACATCGGCGACGGATCGAAACCGAAGGACCCGTTCTTCTGATTCCGGTATCGGAAGTGCCAGCATCGTATTTTCGCTCGTTCGGATGCATCCACGGGAACGATGTCCAGCATACCGGAAGCCGGACATCCGCCGGAATCCTGTTCTCTTTATAATAAGAGAAACCTTTATTAGTAGGACGCAGTTCACGACCCAAGGTAATGCAAATGAAGGCATACAAGATCACAGGTACATTCGCAGATGTCAGGCAGGGCAGGCAGCCCTTCTGCATCGAGGCAGCAGCCGAGTCCGAGGACGCAGTCAGGGAGCAGGTCGTCTCCTCCCTCGGAAGCAGACACAAGGTCAAGAGGTGGCAGGTCGAGATCACCGAGGTCGTCGAGATCGCCGCCGAGGACATCACCGACCACACCGTCAGGTACAAAGTCACCGGTGAGTGAACATGAACGACGACGAGCTCCGTCAGGCCCTCGCAGCACTCGAGGCCTACAAGAACCAGCTCAACGCGCTGACCCAGCAGTCCCAGCTCCTCCAGATGTCCTATGAGGAGACACTCACTGCCAGCCGCACCCTCGCTTCCCTCGAGAACGCGAAGGAGGGTGACGAGATCATGGTCCCCGTCGGAGCATCGTCCTTCGTCACCGCCAAGGTGACATCGTCGCCCAAGGCGGTCGTCGGCATCGGCAACAAGGTCTCCGTAGAGAAGAGCCTGACCGACGCCGTCGAGTACCTGAAATCGAACCTGGCAGAGATCACCGACGCCCTCAAGAAGCTCAACGAGTCCATGGAGGAGATGGACGCGGCAGCGAGGAACCTCTCCGTGGCAGTCCAGCAGGAATACCAGAGAAGGCAGCAGTGAGCCATGTTCGATAATCTCAAGACCAAGCTGAAAGGACTTTTCAAGAAGGCCCCCGCAGAGGTGGCCGAACCGGATGCACCCGCGGTGCCTGAGGCACCCGCGGCGCAGCCCGTCGTACAGGAGGCTCCGAAACAGGAGCCCGTCACACCCGTTCCCGAAGTGAAACAGGAACCCGCACCCGCCCTCTCGAGGAAGGAGCAGCTGAAAGCTGAAAAAGAAGCCAAGAAGGCTGCCAAGAAAGAGGAGAAGGCCGCGAAGAAGGAGGACAAGCCCAAGGACGCCTCCCAGCTCGTGACCGACGCGGGTGGTTTCTTTGACAAGAAGATCAAGGAGGACAGCCTCGAGGATCTTCTTTGGGAGTTGGAGCTGGCGCTCATGGAAGCTGACGTCGCCCTTCCCGTGGTCGAGGAGATCAAGGAGGGCGTCAAGCAGAACCTGCTGGGCAAGAAGTACAGCAGGGGACACACTTTGGAAGAGGTAGTGGAGCTGTCGCTCAAGGATGCGGTGCACAGCGTCCTCAGGCTCAACGAGTTCGACTTCGACGACTGGTATTCCAAGCAGAAGAAGCCCGTCGTAGTGATGTTCATCGGTATCAACGGGACCGGGAAGACCACCGCCATCGCCAAGATCGCCAACCGCCTCCAGAAGAACGGCCAGACCGTCGTCATGGCCGCAGGCGATACGTTCAGGGCCGGAGCGATTCAGCAGCTCACGGTACACGCCGACAAGCTTGGTTGTTATATCGTCAAGCACAACCAGGATGCGGACCCCGCCGCCGTCGCGTACGATGCGATAGAGCACGCCAAGGCAAAGAGGAAGGACTGCGTCCTGATCGATACGGCAGGAAGGATGCAGACCAACAGCAACCTCATCGACGAGATGAAGAAGATCGTGAAGGTCGCCAAGCCCGACCTCAAGGTGTTCGTAGGGGATTCCCTCGCAGGGAACGATGCAGTCACCCAGGCCACAGCGTTCGACGAGGCCGTCGGGATCGATGCCGTCATCCTCACCAAGATAGACGCCGACTCCAAGGGCGGTGCTGCACTGTCGATAGCGCACACGATAGGCAAGCCCATCGCGTTCGTCTGCAACGGTCAGGAATACGACGATATAATCAAGTTCGACAGCGAATGGATGCTCAACCGTCTGTTCGAGTGATCAGCCTCTGACGCACATATTGTACATCATCGCGGCGAAGGCCTTCGCGTCGTCCATCATCGTCTTGATGACCACGTACTCGTTGGGCTGGTGCAAAGTGCCGCCGTCGGAACCCCAGACGTAGGCGTTCATCCCTTTGAGGCGGAAGAAGTTGGCGCAGGTGCCCCCGCCGATGCCCACTGCTGCGACGTCTATGCCTCTGGCCTGCCTTATGGACTCCGCGAACATCCTGTAACCGTCCGTATCGATATCTGACTGCTTCCCGGACACTGCACCCTGCACAAGGGTGAGCTCGAACTTCGCCCCGGTGCGCTCGGAATGCTC
>JAFPVN010000303.1 GCA_017395275.1 Candidatus Methanomethylophilaceae archaeon
ACCTCCGACGGCGTTCCGTGTGCATAGATCCTGCCCTCGCTCATCATCAGGATCTCATCCGCATACTTCGCGGTTATGCTGATATCATGGCTGATCATTATCGTCAGGATCCCTTTCTCCATCGTCAGTTCCTTAAGCATACGTGTAACGTCCAGCTGGTGCCTTATGTCCAGATTGGATGTCGGTTCGTCGAGAAGGAGAACCCTCGGTTCCTGCACCAGGCCCCTGGCCAGCATAACCTTCTGATGCTGTCCCGCGGAAAGTGCGTTGAACGGCCTCATCGCCAGATGGGATATCCCCAGAGTCTTCAGGGTATCGTACACCATCTCCAGATCCCTGTTGAGGGACCCCCACTTGGAGTGGGGGTGCCTGCCCATCAGTACTGTGTCCACCACCGTCAGCGGGAAGGAGTCGTTGGCTGAATAGGGGACATAGCCGATCTCTTTCGCCATCTCCTTCACGGTGTAATCCTTCACATCCTTCCCGTCGATGAAAACTGCACCTCCGGTGGGTGTGAGTATCTTGTTTATGCAGTGTATGAGTGTGGATTTCCCCACCCCGTTGGGTCCCAGGATCGATACGAACTTGGGGCCGGTGAGGTCCGCGGTTATATCCTTCAGCACAGGTGTGCTAGAGTATCCGAATTCCAGATCGTTTATCTTTATCTGCATATGATCGCCTCAGAATCTGTTGACCACCCTTTCCAGGATATACAGCGCCCCTGTCGCGCCGAACAGCGGCTGCGGCAGGAACTCCGTGTTCATCATGGACGGGAACCGGAGATCGACACCGCGCAGACTGTGGTTCGCCCTTGTGTACATGTCCACCGTGTTCCCGTCAGTACATATGATCTCTGCATAATCTGGCACATCCGTATCCAACACATTCTTCATTCCGATCCCGTCGAGGAAATCCTCCATGAGCCTCTCGGAAGGCGCATATGATATGTCGTTGTACCTCAGACACTTGGGCACCATCTGCAGATTGTCGTAGAAGAATTTGGCGAGAGGATAGCATATAGATGGTTCCGCATCTATGATGTATCCGAAAGCATCGGTATCGAATCTCGCCGCAAGCATCCTGCGATACGCCCTCTTCTTCAGCGAATCCACATACCCCAATGCGTCCGAAGGATCCTTCCCGGTGACCTCCGCGACATTCCTGATCCAATCCTCGGTGGCCTCGAATCCCACAGGGGAATACCGCGGATTCACCACCTTCGTCCCGAAGGTCTCGGAATAGTACTGCGCGGTCTGCTGGGCATACTCGGGACACACGATGATTGCATATTCCGCCTGCGAAGAATCCCTGAGCTGTTGCACCGTGCACCCAGCACCTACGCAGCATATCACCTCTATGCCCATCAGGGACAGGATGCGGGACATCTCCTCGTTCACGGATTCCCAATCCTTCTGGAGCACGTGATTGCCCAACAATACCGCCGTATCCTTGCGGACGGCCGTTCCATCCGGGGATATCTTCTCCAATACCCTCCTCAGGGTGAGATCTATGCCTATGTTTATCGGTTTGGAACTAAGGTCCGCATCGAGTACGATCGCCCTGTCGGAAAGACCGTTCTCATCGATAGCTTTCTGGCAATCGTCCCCTATCAGGGACGCTCCGGGGGAGCACACGACAGCTATGAACTGTGCATTGCGTTCTTTGATGTATTGAAGCGCCTCGTATACCCTGTCGTATGCGCCATAGATGTAGTCGCTGCTCTCCAGGTCCGTGTACGGGATCCTTGATGACCCCCTGTAGTACGGCGTCATCATGTTCACCGACCTGTCCCTGCGCGGATAGACCTTCTGCGTAAGAGCGCCCAAGTTCTTACGGCATCCTTCCGGCCCATGCATCAGGACGGTGGAATCGGCGATGCCTTCCACAGCCATGGTGACACCGAAGAATCCATCGGGTTTCACCAACATTCACATGCCTCCTATCATCTGAAGGATATGCGGCGGGATATTCGCCGGAACGCGACCCTGCCTGAGTTCCTGCAGAGCGGATTCCATCTCGGGAGGGATATTTCCGCCCATCATCCTCCTTATCGATTCTATCTTTTCGTCTGTGATCAGCGGTTTACCTTCCTCGGCCATCCTTCTGAGTTCACGCTCATTGGGCTTGAATCCCGGCGGTTTGGCGCCTCCGAAATGACCCAGTGCCTCCTGTCCTCCCCAGTTCCTCCATCCCATCGTGGGTGCACTGAGCAGAAGGGTGTGCATGTATTCCAGATACTCTATCGAAGCGTAATGGGTGAAGCACTGATATGACCTGTTGAACTCCTTGAACTGCTGTCCGTGCCATCCGATCATGACCCCGCCGATGACGATGTCGGGTTCGTCCTTCTCGATCTCGCCGCGTATCTCCATAGGGTTGGATACGTGTATGACATTGAACC
This sequence comes from Candidatus Methanomethylophilaceae archaeon, assembly GCA_017395275.1. GTDB lineage: Archaea > Thermoplasmatota > Thermoplasmata > Methanomassiliicoccales > Methanomethylophilaceae > SIG5. The sequence continues at coordinate 2,402 of JAFPVN010000303.1, forward strand.
GCCCCTCGAAACGGGATCTTGGAACGGGACTTCCGGTATTGCCTCCTATGCCGAAACGATTCAATCTGTAGAGATTCCTGATAGTACATCCTACATCGCTGAGGACCTCGATCATCCAATCATCGTCGAAGAATATCCCCGATATGATGTCCACCGTCTTGCCGTCGAAGAACGGTCTGTGCTTCTCCAGTGCGTGCTCGTAATCCTTCTCCGCCCTTCCGATCACCGATGCGGAACGGTCCGCGACACCGTACTTGTCCCCTATCCGTCTCACCCACTCGATGGTCTCCGAATATCCCTTCGGAAGCGGCAGATCGAAAACATCCATGCCTTTGAGCTCCAGCTCCTTCGCCATCCCGTTGACGGTCTCGTCGTCGAATGTGCGCACGTTCAATATGTTCCTCTTCGAACCGATGACCTCCTCGAGTCCCACATTGTCCACTAGCTTGTGCAGTTTGCAGAAACCGAGATCGGACAGGAGGCGTTTGGTCCATTCCTCGTTCTTTCCCGACTGGAATATTATGAAGTTGTCATCGATGAGATTGCATTCCATCTGTCTGGGCACCTCATCCGGATCTATGAGCCTCAGTATCTCCCTCATAGCCATCAGACGCCCTTCCTCGGAACCTCCCGTGAGATTACCGTCGGCCTTGACAAGGACCACGTTCAATCCCGGATACTCCTCCTCGGCACGTTTCTTGATCAGGTCCAGATTATCCCCGATCATACCTGGCACACAGGTCGTGATCACCATGATCGTCCTCTTTCCCGCATCCGCCTCTTTGCGGATGATCCTCATGAGATCCTCATGACCTCCGAAGATGGAGGAATCGTTGCTCATGCGGGTCGATTGGATGTTGTTCCTGAGGATGCCGACGGTTCTGGAGTTGGTCCCCATCTCCGTCAGGAAATGGACATCCTGCGTATGAGACATCACATAGCCGCAGCTTGCCGGTCCGTGGATGATGATGGGTAGATCGTTCACCCTCCCCGCCGCGAACACCGCTCCGCGACTCGCACAGGAACCCGTGCCCCTGCGGACGGTGTTGCAGCGGCACTTCTCTCGTTTGAAATTACCCAATACCCCGATATCCTTGCCTGCTGCGAGATCGTTGAGCTGTCCGTCGCTAAGAGGGTGAGGGTCGTACAGTTTCCTCCTTCCTTCGAAGATTAAGACCACATCATCAGCCAGTTCCCTGTATATGCCCGCCGGTATAGAATCGGGGAACGCTTCCGACACAGTCATACCCAATCTCTCGGCCTCGATGTACTCCTTCGAACGAGGGATATCCACGACAATGGGCAGGCCCACCGATCTGGCGAATCTCTCCACGATCTCCCTCTCGTTGTCGACGTTCCTCCGGTTGAGTATGAGTCCCGCGACCCTCGATCTCTCGGTACCGAAATTGAGAAGACCTCTGAGGATGTTGTTCGCGGCATACATCGCCATGAACTCGCCGGATGTGACTATGTAAACGGCATCCGCATATTCGTTTCTCATGGGAACGGCGAATCCGCCGCACACCACGTCCCCCAGTACATCATATAGCGTGATATCCTTCTCGATGTCCTGAACGCCCATCTTCTCTATGGTGTCGAATGTCGTCAGAATCCCTCTTCCGGCACACCCGATACCGGGTTCCGGTCCTCCCGCCTCTATGCACATGAC
>JAFPVN010000024.1 GCA_017395275.1 Candidatus Methanomethylophilaceae archaeon
CTTGACGACATCGCCGACGGCGAGGTACCTTCCGGACTCCTTCCCCACGAGCCTCTGGTTGGACTCGTCGATGTCCACGCGGTCATCCATGATCTGGCTGACATGGAGGAGTCCGTCCAGGGGACCGAACCTGACGAAAGCGCCGAATTTGAGGATCTCGACGACCTTTCCCTCGACGATCTCGTTGTCCCTGGGCTTGAACACGACCTGCTCGAACTTGACGGTCTGATAGACCGCGCCGTCCCCGTGGACGATGCGACCGGGTCCGACCGGCCTGACGTTCTTGATCAGGACGGTGAACTGCTTGTCGTCGCCAAGGCGGCCCTCGTAGGAGTACCACGTGAGTTCGTCTATCGCACTGGCGATGTCCTCCTTGAGTTCGGCCGGCGGAATGCGGACGACCTTCTCGACCTCTGTGAGCATGTACATGGTTAGCCCTCTTTCTCTGTGGTCGAATAGGCACGTCCTATATAAGCGTAATCACACGCGAGTGTTTTAATTATGATAGGGAAGGGGTTTGGTGCCGCCCTCTGGACGGCCTGAGGCTCACATGTCGGGGAACTTCTCGTCGTAGCGCTGCTTGCAGACCTTGATCATGTCGCGGGCGGCGTCAGCGTCCAGCATCTCCTTGGCCTCGGTGACCTTGCCCTCCAGGGCCTTGTAGACGCTGAAGAAGTGGCGGATCTCCTCGGTGATGTGCTTGGGGAGCTGGTTGATGCTGTCGTAGTCCTTGAAGAAGCGGTCCTTGGCCGCGACGCAGATGACCTTGTCGTCCTGGTCGCCGCCGTCGATCATCTTCAGCAGGCCGATGGGCTTGCAGTCGACGAGGGTCAGGGGCAGGATGTCCTCGGAGCAGATCAGCAGGATGTCCAGGGGGTCTCCGTCGAAGGCATAGGTCCTGGGGATGTATCCGTAGTTCCAGGGATACTGGACGGAGGTGGAGAGGATCCTGTCGAGGGCCAGGAGGCCGGTCTCCTCGTCAATCTCGTACTTGACCTTCGATCCCTTGGTGATCTCGATGACAGCGGTGAACTTCTCGGGGGTGACCCTGTCCTTGGAGAGCTCGTGCATTACGTTCATGGCACGGCCTATCCGAAAACAAGTATATCAGAGGAACGGCCCAGGACGGTCCGAGATGGCGCTCAGGGGGCGGTCGCCTTCGGGCAGCATGGCCACGGGCTCACCGGAAGCGTCCATGTACCCGTACCCGAAGGTCTCCACTGGATTTACGATATCGACACTGGAATACTTGCTGGCACATGATGCTCCGATGCCGCATGTGAGCGCCAGGACGGTGTCGTATCCGATGTCTGCGGGCATGCGGTCAGCCACCTTAGGCATGAGGCACGCGGCCGATGTCGAGGCCGTGCCGACGACGTCAATGCCGTCCGCCCTGAGCCTCGATGCGAGCCCCTCCGCGCCGTCGCGGCCGGTGACGCCGCACAGCCTGGCACATGTGGTGCATGACCATATGAGGACGTGCCTTCCCCTGAGGCTCTCCACGAGCTCCGAGTAGTCCCTGTCGCGCGCCATAACCATCATAGCGCTCCTGCGAGCCCCTGGGAGATATTTAAGGGATTCCCGCACAACCCATATATCCACCTTCATTATCGCGAGATTCAGTGAATTATCATGGCGTCCAAGAAAATGGATCTCATCGCAGTAGAAGACATCAAA
>JAFPVN010000304.1 GCA_017395275.1 Candidatus Methanomethylophilaceae archaeon
ACCGACGTCGACAAGATGCGCAAGCGCATCACCGACAGGACGAAGGCCATCGTGGTCATCAACCCCAACAACCCGACGGGTGCGGTGTTCGACAATAAGGACCTGCACGACGTGGGCGACCTCGCCGCCGAGTTCGGTATCCCGGTAATATCCGACGAGATATACGACAAGATCACCTTCGGCAAGCAGTACTACTCCATGTCCAGGCTTCCCGCCGATGTCCCCAGGATCATCCTCAACGGATTCTCCAAGGTCAATCTGATGCCCGGATGGCGCATCGGGTACGGTTACTTCATGGACTCCCAGGGTATCCTCGACGAGATCAAGGAGGGACTCAAGAAGCAGCTCCGCGCGAGGATCTGCCCCAACGTCCCCTGCCAGTGGGCGGCCAAGGCATCCCTGCAGGGTCCGCAGGATTATATCGTGGACCTCAACAGAAGGCTCAAGGACAGGGCGGAGTTCTCCTACAGGAGACTAAACGAGATCCCCGGCATCAAGGTCAACAGGATCGACGGGGCGTTCTACATGTTCCCCAAGGTCCTCGACATGAAGCCGTGGGGAGGCGACGACAAGAAGTTCGTCCTCGACCTGCTGAAGGAGACCGGCGTCCTCGTGGTCAACGGAAGCTCCTTCGACGAGGAGTTCGGAGGCGGCCACTTCAGGACCATTACGCTCCCGAAGACGAGCATCCTCGCGGACGCCTACGAGAAGCTCGAGAAGTTCATGGTCAAGAGGGTCGGATGACCCTCCGATGACATCGGACTCCGTTCTCAGTAATCTAACATATCTGGCACATGCACGATCTCCATAGGCCTCGGGTTAACATGCATTAAATTTAGCTCTACCTAAAAAATAGGTTTTGCGTGCAACTTTTATATGACTTATTATTAAGGGGGGGACATACCATTTAGGGCACCCTTACAGGCGGGGAAATGCCTGCAGAAGGATACAATATGATATTCGAAAGCCTAGCGAAATTCATCATGAAACACGCCAAGATAGTCCTCCTGGTGTGGATCGTAGTTCTGCTGGCTTCCGCTTATCCTGCGATGCATGCAGGTGAGAAACTCAGTTACGGCACCGAGAGCATGGGAAGCTCGACCACCGAATCCATCGACGGATTGGTAATCATCGGCGAGCACTTCCAATCGCAGACAGACAGCGAAAGCATGCAGATGATTCTGATCGTTTACGACAACGCGGACGATGAGAGCCTTACGAAACTGACCGCGGGCCTCACGGCCATACCCTCCAGCGACGACAAGGTCTCGTCGGTCATCGAGGCGAGCACCGTCGAGAAGGACCCCACGCATCACATGAAGCTGTATGCCGCCACCTATAAGACAGGGATTTCCGCCGACGACATCAGCGGCGATACGGGCAACCTCAGGAGCCTGGTCGGCAACGCCGCCAAGGCGGCCTTCGACGGAAAGAACGTCGACTACGACACCTACGTCACCGGTACGCCCGCGATCTCCTACGATGCGAGCGAGGCCATGGGACAGGATATGGCCCGTGTCGACCCCATCTCGATCTTCCTGATCATCGTGCTGATCGGTCTGTTCTTCAGGTCCTTCGTCACCAGCGCCGCGCCTCCGGTTACCATCGGAGTCGCGTTCGCGCTCGCTCTGTGCGCGCTGTTCTTCGTCGGCAGCCTGCTTGATATCTATTACATCGTGGAGATGCTCCTGATCGTATCCATGCTCGGTGCCGGATGCGACTATTGTATCTTCATCCTCTCCAGGTACAGAGAGGAGAGGCGCCGCGGCCTCGAGCACATGGACGCCTGTCAGGCAGCCATCACCTGGGCAGGGGAGTCCGTCTTCACCTCCGGTATGGCAGTCATGATCGGATTCGGTGCGATGACGGTCTGCGAGTTCAGGCTCATCAGCTCCATGGGTATCGGTCTCGCGATAGGTATCCTGTTCGCACTGCTCGCAGCGCTCACCCTCATGTCCTCGCTCCTCGTCCTTCTGGGAGACAAGCTCTTCTGGCCCTCCGGATCCTGCGGAGAGAAGCTCGAGAAGGGTTACCTCAAGAAGATGGGAGAGATCGCGAAGAAGTACTTCGACATCTCCACCCGCGCTTCCATCAAGTACGCCAAGGTCATCGTCATCGCGACCATCCTGTTCACCGTCCCGATGGTGTACGTCTACACCACCTCCGAGGACAGCTACGACATGATCGGTTCCATGATGACCGGCGAGTCGCAGGAAGGAATGATCGTCATGACCGACTACGCCGGAGGCGGAGCGATCATGCCCAACTATGCGGTCGTCGAGACCTCGGCACCCATCGCATACGTCAACTACCTGGATCCCGAAACCAAGAAACTGGGATTGTTGACTTGGACGCCCAATACCGATTATCTGAATTCGGTCAGGGCCGATCTCACGACCATAACCACGAAGTCCATGGCACTGGACAATGTGACCGAAGCATACGTCAGTATGATCGAGGGCAACCAGGGCGCAATGGCGATCACGTGGCAGGTCATCGTATACACTGCCACTCACGATCCTGCTACTCCGATCGATCCCAGCACCGATATCGTCGTGGTCCTCAACGGACTGCCCGATTACCTGGCAGCGAAGGGAATGCCTCTTCCCGCATCCGCAACGGCGATGCTGGAGAAGGTCACACCCATCTTCGGTCCCGAGCTCCGTGCAGCCATCACCGGCAGCCCCACTGGAAACATTCCGTTCAGCGACCCCATGGTCGCCAAGATCATGGACTGGCTGCTGTTCGTCCAGACCGGTACCCTCGGACTCACCGACAACGCCGAGACCGGGATGGCGGAGGCCAACTACGTCAAGATCACCATGGCCACCAAGGAACAGGCCATGTCCGACAAATCCATCGACACCGTCGGCGAGTTCAGGTCCATCGTCCGCGACACCGTGAGCAGCAGCCAGGTCCTCGTGACATCCTGGATCACAGGTACCGCGGCGGTCATGGTCGAGATCAAGGACATCGTCAACCCCGAGTTCATGAAGATCGAGATCACCGCCATCGTGTTGATCATCATCCTGCTGTTCCTCGTGCTGAAGTCGTACATCACACCCATCAGGTCCGTCCTCACCATCTTCATGTCGGTCATCTGGACGGTCGCGATCACCCACCTGCTGTTCGGCAACCTGCTCGGTCAGGGAGTGCTGTGGATCCTTCCGATCATCCTGCTGGTGGTATGTCTCGGATTGGGTATGGATTACGATATCCTATTGACGACGAGGATCAGGGAATACAGGTTCGACAAGGGAATGGATGAGGACGAGGCCATCCATCAGGCCGTCCTGCACTCCGGTTCCGTCATCACCCTGTGCGGACTCATCATGGGA
>JAFPVN010000305.1 GCA_017395275.1 Candidatus Methanomethylophilaceae archaeon
CATCTCCCTCTCGGAGACGACGATGAGGACGGAGACAGGGGTCCTGTACTTTCTGTTCCTCATCTTTCCCCTTCCTGCGCGGATCTTGCGTCCGAACTTCGCACGGTCAAGGTCGTAGCCGAGACCGATCTTCTGGAGGAAATCAGATACCTCCGCGGTCGTCTTGATGTCCTGCACCGCGTCTGCGACGACGATGGGGAACGAGACGTTGTCATCGAACTGGTGGCCGCGTGCCTTGACGCAGTCCGCACAGCCGGTGGCTGCGATTGCGGACTTGCGGGCGAGCGCGCGCTCCTTCTGGTTGATCTTGAGGGACCAGTTCCTCTCGGGCACCGGCGGGTGGGCCCTGCGTCCGGAGACGTTGTTGGGCGACTCGGTTGCCATCCTTCCGGCTGCGATACGCTGGACACGGGCTACGCCGCGTCCCTTACCCCAGGTGCTGACAGAGTGCCTCATTCCGGCTCCCTTGGAGGGTCCGTAGGGCTGCCTCTTGTTGGCTGCCGCCGCGAGGACCGCCTTCTTGATGATGTCAGGCCTGTAAGGGGTGCTGAACACCGCGGGGACGTCGACCTGAGATGCGACGTCGCCATTAATACCATAGACGTTTGTTTTAGCCATCTATTCATGCCCCCTGCTTCGACTCTGTGGAGATGTACGTGATGTTGACCGCCTCGGTGTCCGCCTTCTTGGGGAGCCTGGTGGGGTCTCTGAACCTGACGAGCCTCTTGGTGGGTCCGGGAACGGATCCGTGGACGAGGACGTAGGTGTTGGTAACCTCTCCGTAGTTGAGGAATCCGCCCTTGGGGGTAATCTCGGCTCCCTCTGTTCCGATCTTCATGAGCTGCTTGTTGAACTCGGTCCTCTGGTGGTATCCGAGCTGTCCCGATCCGGGAACGGTTCCTCTGACGTAACCGGGTCTCTTAGGACCGAGGTTACCGATTCCGCGGCGGTGCTTGCTGTTCTTGTGCGAGAGCAGCTTGACACCGAACCTCTTGGTAACTCCCTGGAATCCCTTTCCCTTGGTGACGGCGATGACGTCGACGAATCCTCCCTCTGCGGCGAAGTCGTTGATGCCGACCTCGGTGCCGAGGATGGATTTCGCGTACTGGATCCTCTCGTCGACGGATCCTCCGCCAATCCTGAGCTCCATCATGTCGGGGACCTTCTTGGGCACTCCCTTGACGAGCTTGGGCTGGGTGTATGCAAGCACACGGACATCCTCGACGTCCAGTCCCTCGTACCTTGCGAACGACGACTCGTCGTGGTTCTTGGGGACGGACAGGCGCTTGCTGAGCAGGGGATCGAGATCCTGTGCCCATACCTCGCCTGCGGTCTTGAGTCCGTAGATGGTGTTCTCGTAGAACCTGACAGCTGCGATCTTCATCGGGGGTACCTCGAGTACCGTGACGGGAACCTGGAGTTCCATTCCCGATGTCGTGCTCTTCGCACGCTTGTCGACGACAAACGCGTGCGTCATACCGGCCTTGTAGCCGGCGAATCCCTGGATCTTGGGTGCTCCGTTTATCTCGGGCCAAGAATCCAGCCTGGGGGTCTGTGACTGCGCTCTCTTACGTGGACCGTACGCGCGTGACCCTCTCTTTGGGCGTCTCCTCTGTGACATATTTTCACCTGCGAGGGTTTCTTCGCTAACCTCGCCTATTCGATTCCAGCAGCCTAACCTTCGACCGTGACGCCGTGTCCATCTCGATAAGTATCGACATGAGCCTGAACGTGGGTTGCTTTCCGCATTGCCCGATACGTCTGGTCAAACGTCTAGCGCTTGATCTTAAGGGGTGGTAGACCAGTCACATATATAAGCATGTCGGTGCGGCTATTGACGCGCACTTATAATAATAGGGTTGAGGGGTTTGGGGACGGCGGAATCGGGCTCAGATCTTGCCTTCCTTCGCCTTCTTCTGCTCACGCTTCATGCGGGTCTTCGCGTCGAAGCCTGTGGCCTCCTCGAGGAACCTGTTGAGTGCGCGCTTGCTTCCGAGAATCTCCTCGTCCGAGAATGTGCCAGACTTGTTGGATGTGTCCACTTCAAGCACCGCTTTGGAGACCGCTTTCGCAACGATCCTGTCCATCACGCCGTAGCTCGATACGTATGCGTCACCCTCGGTCTTCACGTTGCCGAAGATCTCCTTCATGAGCGCCGGGAGGAGATCGCCCTCGATCTTCCCGTACCATCCTTTCTTGATGTCGAACTGCTTCATCTCATCACTTCCTGACGATCAGGTCTCCGCCGATGCCCCGGTCCAGATCGGATGCCGTACCGAGCATCAGTTCCGAACTGAGGTATGCCTTCCACGTCTTTAAACACTCACATGACACGGCGAGGTCCTTCACGTCCTGCGAGTAGGAGAACCTCTCGACGGCGTCGAGGGCCTCCCTGTCACACTTGCCGCAGTTGTGCACGCCCCTCTGCGAGCCCCCTCCCGAGGGGGACGACATGAGCCTGCAGTCAACAGTGCCAGCACAGCGTTTGAACACCTCTATGAGCGACCAGATCCAGGGCGACCTGTACTCGCCCCTCTTCCACAGCCTCTCCACGTAGGTGGCCTTCTGGACGTTGACCGGATTGATGGATATCTCGTCCGAGAACGGCGCGGCGAACCTGACGGACTCCACGGCGCTCTCGATGGCACGCCCCTCCAGCATGAACGGCGGTTTCAGCAGGAGGTACGTCCTCACCTTCAGTCCCGCGGCCTTGATCATCGTACCGACGCGCCTGCTGTCCTCGGGGGTGAAGCCCTTCCTGATGCTGATCTCCATGACCTCGGGGTCCGAGGTCTCCATGCCCAGCGCGATCGTCACGTTCTTCGGCAGCGTGCGGAGCACCTCCTCGGTGATGAACTCCGGACGGCTCTCGAACAGCAGGCGCTCGCATCCCGCGAACTCCCTGAATATCCTCTCCCTGACGGGCACCGGGACCTCGTTCTCGTCCAGGAAGCTCCCGGACGTGTACAGCTTGACGAAAGGCTCTCCCTTGTACCTGGACATCATCTGGTCCACCTGGCTCATCAGGTCGTCGACGGTCACTCCGGTCAGCGAGGCGGTCTTGTAGCCGCACATCGTACATCCTCCGGTCTTCGCCCACACGCACCCGTTGGTGCGCATGATCGCCACCATCGCATCGACCTTCCTTCCGCCGGACATGTCGCTCTCCTTCCAGAGCGTCTCCAGCTCCCTGGGGGACCTCCTATCTCTCGTCTGAGCCATCGGCTACCCAATCATAGCCCGTCTACTTTAAGGTTGAGGGCACGGGCGCCTGCGCGGACGATAGTAATTTAAGGGGGTTGCGGATGGGGTAGCAGGAATAACATGTCGAAGAACGTCATAGTCATCGGATCCGGAGCCGCGGGAATGACCGCTGCATCCGAGGCCAAGAGGTGCGACCCCTCTGCGAAGGTCACCGTCATCACGGAAGACGAGCACATCGCCTACTCCCCCTGCGTCATCCCGTGGGCGCTCGAGGGCAAGGCGAAATGGGAGGACATCGTCATGCACGATGCCGCCTTCTACAAAGAAGAGAGGGACATCGAGGTCCTCACGAAGACGAAGGTCGCATCGGTCTCCGATGCCGACAAGAAGGTCGTCACCGAGGATGGGAAGGAGTTCGCCTACGACTCCCTGGTCATCGCCACCGGCAGCACGGTCTTCATCCCGCCGGTGGAGGGCAAGGACCTCAAGGGCGTGTTCGGCATCAAGACCATCAACGACGGGAAGGCCATCGAATCCGCGCTCAGGGATGCGAAGAAGGTCGTCATCGCGGGCGCCGGGGTCATCGGACTCGAGGCGGCGCTGGCGTTCGTCAACATCGGGAAGGAGGTCACCGTCATCGAGATGATGGACCAGGTCATCCCCCGTATCGCCGATTCCGACATGGCCGAGCCAATCCAGAAGTACCTGGAGGACTGCGACGTGAAGATCATCCTCAAGGCGCCCCTGCAGAAGGTCTGCGGTACCGATAGGGTCACCGGAGTGGTGGCCGCAGGCATCGAGTACCCCGCCGACCTCGTCATCTTCGCAACGGGCGTCCGCGCCAACCTCGCCATCCCCAAGATGCTGGAGCTGGACATCGGACAGCTGGGAGCGGTCGTCACCGCGCCCACCATGCAGGCATACAGGAGGGGAAGGCTCGTCAAGGACGTCTTCCTAGCGGGGGACGTGGTGCAGTGCCAGTCCGCCGTCGTGGCCGGACCCACGATGAGCCAGCTCGGATCCTCCGCGGTCAGGGAGGGCCTCGTCGCCGGCAGGAACGCCGTCGGAGGGAACGCCGTGTGCGGACCCGTCGCCAGCCCCTGGGTGAGCGCGATCGGCAGCAAGCAGATCGCCGGTACCGGCATGTCCCTTGGACTCGCATCCTGGTACGGGCTCGACGTGGCCACCGGCAAGGCCGAGGGCCTCACCCGCGCAAGGTACTACCCCGGCGGGAAGCCCCTCACCGTCAAGGTGCTCGCGGACAGGTGCAGCCGCAGGATCATCGGAGCGCAGATCGTCTCCGAGGAGGATGTCACCGGACGTATCAACTGGCTCACCGCCGCCATCATCGACGGCACCACCGCGGACGACTTCGCTGTCAGGGCGGAGAACGCCTACTGCCCCCCGACCAACCAGGTCAGGGATGTCGTCCTCGCCGCAGTGGACGACCTCCTCAGGAAGCTGTGAGGCCGGCGGATGGACTACCAGGAATACAAGGCGCTGTACAACCGCCTGCAGTCCTACCGCGACATAGAGAGGCTGATAGCCGAGGGCTACGACAGCCGCCTCGTCAAATCCGTCTACACACAGAAGACCAGCAGGGACGTCAAGAAGAGGTTCCACATCGTCGGCAACAACTCCGGTAGGCTGCTCAAGGCCTGGAAGAGGGGATCGACCATGATGGAGCTGGCCGAGGAGTGGAAGTTCCCCCCGGTCATGACCGCGAGGTTCATCTTCCTCGCCGACGGCGCGTCCAAGACCGAGTTCCAGAACTACGTCCACAACCCCGACCTCCTGAAGCCCGAGGTGGCGGCGGAGCTCAGGGAATGCATCGAATGCGACCCCGTGTACTCCCCCAAGGGTACCGAGGAGCAGGCGGAGAGGGGACGCTGGGGAGAGAGCCTCCTGCAGAACTGGCTGAAGGACCAGGGCATCGGGTTCCGCACAGAATCCGATCTGAGGGGAGTGTACGAGAAGACCCCCGACGCGCTCCTCGACGAGCCGATGATGTTCGAGGGAAGGAAGATCTACTGGGTCGAGAGCAAGGCCTCCTTCGGCGACAACACCGAGTTCAAGTACAACAGCAGGAAGCAGCTGATCCCCTACACCAAGATCTTCGGTCCCGGCGTGGTAGTGTACTGGGTCGGCAAGCTCGATGACCTAGAATGCCCCGAGGGCATCCGCGTCGAGGACATAGGCATCCTCGAGAAGAGACTCGAACCCCTGTCCGAGGACAGGGAGTAAACACCCTTCCGCTTCTTCTATCATCCCCTTTCGGGGAACCTCTTATTCCGCATCGCCTGTATGCCCGATTTTTTAGACAATATTACCATTATCGAGCGTTTTTTCATCAATGATTTAGATATTCGTCCAATAGATTCATATACATTAGACAAATGTCTAATGAAACGTCAGATAGATGTACAGAAGGTGTACAGATGAGGATAGTGACAAAGACAATGGCGATGACGATGGCTGTACTGGCGCTCATCGTGTGCGCGTCCCCGGGATCCGATGCGGCGTCGGTGCCGATCGACGGGGGCAGCACCGCATGGGTGGCGGTATGCACCGCACTGGTGTTCATCATGACCCCGGGCGTTGCGCTGTTCTATGGAGGCATGCTCAGGAAGCAGAGCATGACCTCGATAATGGCGCAGACGCTCGTCGTTGTGGCGATAATGACAATCTCGTGGGTGGCGGTGGGGTACACCCTTGCCTTCGGCGGGGACGGGACCTTCGTAGGCGGAATAGACCATGTGCTGCTCAACGGCATATCGTATGATGACGTCATGGACTCGGGGATACCCGAGCTGGAGTTCGTGATGTTCCAATGCGCGTTCGCCCTGATCACAGCAGGTATCGTCGTGGGCGCATGCGCGGAGAGGATGCGCTTCAAGGCGATTGCACTGTTCCTGATCGTATGGTCCGTTGCGGTGTACGCCCCAATGGCCCACTGGGTTTGGGGAGGGGGATTCTTCGACGAATACTTCACGGTACGCGACTTCGCCGGCGGAACGGTGGTCCACATATGCGCTGCGACCACAGGTCTGGCACTTGCTCTTTTCGTAGGAAAGAGGAGCGACCGCGTCATCAAGGACAGGGCGCACAACCTGCCTCTGGTGTTCCTCGGGTTCGCGTTGCTGTGGTTCGGATGGTTGGGATTCAATGGCGGTTCCGGACTCTCCGCGGACGGCATCGCGGCCAACGCGATACTGGTGACGCAGCTGTCCATGGCCGTCAGCATGGCCGTGTGGGCGCTGATACAGTACTTCCACGCCGGGCACGTCGGTGTGCTCGGACTGATATCCGGAGGAGTTGCGGGACTTGTGGCTATCACGCCTGCGGCGGGATACGTCACGGCATCATCTGCGATAGTCATAGGGGCGATGAGCGCGCCCACATGCTACTTCGGGGTGCTGTTCATGAGGCGCAAATCCGGGATCGATGATGCGCTGGATGTCTTCGGCATACACGGACTCGGAGGGATCTGGGGATCCGTTGCCACAGGCATATTCGCACTGGAGTCCATGGGCGGTGCGGCCGGACTGATCGACGGGGGAACGGACCTGTTCGTCGGTCAGGTCGTCGCTGCAGCGATAACGCTGGCATATTGCTTCGCGGTGTCCTTCCTGATCATATTCCTGATCTCCAGGTTCATGACCGTCAGGCTCAGCGAGGATGAGGAAGCGATCGGAGCGGACATAATGGAGCACGGCGAACCGTCCTACATAATCTGAGGTGATGAGATGAAGATGATAATGGCGATAATCAGGCCGGAGAAACTCGCAGCGGTCAAGAAGGGACTGAGCGACGTCGGCGTGGAAGGGATCACGATCACCGATGTGAGGGGACACGGTACTCAGTCAGGGATCAGGATCACCACCAGGGTGGGATCCACGGTCATCGACGAGATCGAGAAGACCAAGGTGGAGACCGTCGTGGACGATGCCCTCGAACAGCCGTGCATCGATGCGATAATATCTGCTGCCAACACCGGCCACTTCGGCGACGGCAGGATATTCGTCATCCCCGTGGAGAGATCGGTCCGCGTCAGACAGGGATGAAACCTCTTTCCAAACCTCTTCCAATGACCTTTTTTCAGGATGGAAATCGATAGGAACAATTGGGGTAACAGACGCACAGAAAATAACATCTGGCACATATGAATTTTTATTAAAAGTAATCTAGCGAGGGGACGATTTGAACGTCTGATCTCCGGGTTATGAGCCCGACGGGATATCCTGGCTACCCTACCTCGCTAGGTAGGGCTAGCCAATTATCATATAAAAATGATTGGTAGGTCAGAGAAGGCTCTTGAGGTGCAGAATATCCTCGATCTTGCCCTTGATGACTATCTTCCTGGTGACGTATGCCCTCATCGGCCTGAGCTCTCCCTCCACCAGAAGATGGAGGTTCTCGGGGGTGGTGATGAGCGTGATGTCGGAGGCCTCCATGGCCTCGTTCTTGAAGTCGTGGACGGCGGAGTCCTCGATCCTGAAGGAGTAGTGTTCCTCTCCGAGGTCGATGTTGATGGTCTTCTTGACCTCCTTGACCTTCTCCCTGGCCTCCTCGTCCTTGGCCATCCTCCTCTCGAACTTGCCGATCATCTTCTGAATGTCTTCTTCAGCCGTCATCTTCTCACCAATCGGTAATCTTCCTGACCAACAGCCTCGATTTGAGGTTCCTGACCGTGTCCCAGGAATTACGCGTATGTCTGGGGGTACACCCCTTTTCTTTTAACCATTTTTCTATGAAGGCAATGGTCACGGGGTCGCTCGGATACCCGCTGCCGATGTTCTCGCCGAATTCCTCGGAGATCTCGGCTATCAGCCTGTCCCTTGTGACCTTGGCCAGTATGGATGCGGCGGACACCACGGGATAGGTATCGTCCGCCTTGTGCCTGGCCGTCACCGGGGTATTGTTTATGCGGACGGACAGCATGTTCCCGAACTTCTCCTCGTTGGGATCCGGACAGTCCACATACACCCTCGTCACCGGCATGCGGGACACCGCCTCGGCGAACATCTCCATCTCCACCATGTTCAGGGACGTCCTCTCCCTCTTGGCGTCGATCTCCTCGGCGGAGAGGGTGATGATGGAATAGCCTTCCACGGCGGAGATAATCTCATCGTACATGGCCTCGCGGCGTCTGGGCGTGAGCTTCTTGGAATCCTTCACGCCTATGCTCCTCAGGACGTCGTCGTCCTCGACGTAGACCGCACCAACGACGAGCGGACCCATGACGGGTCCCCTTCCTGCCTCATCGACACCGCAGAACATGATGTCCACAGATGCAAGTGCGGCTTAATAATGTGCGCGCGGACGACCTACTCTTTTTTTAGTTGCTGAAAGGCCTTATTAACCATTCGCCTGTATGCTGTCCCGATTTCAGATGATACCGGCATGCGACGTTCAGTACAGCAAGGGGCAGGGAAGGTTCGGACTTTCCAAGGTCGGAGTAAACGGCGTTATGAAGCCCGTGCGTATCGTCAGGAAGGAGGACGGGAACGACCTCAACGAGGTCCTGCTGTGCTCGATCGACGTCTGCGTCGACCTCCCGGCTACCCAGAAGGGGTCCCACCTCTCCAGAAACGTCGAGGCCATAAGAGCCGTGATCGATGAATGTGCCAGCAACCCCGTGGAGAGCATCGATGCCTTCGCGGTCAGGCTGTCGAAGCTCCTACTGGAGAAGCACGAGTACGCACAGAACGCGTTCGTATCTCTGGACACCACCTACTTCAAGGATTCCACCACCCCCAACGGAAGGGGCACGCTCGAAGGGTACAACCTCACCGCGGAGGCTGAGGCCGTACGCGGGTTCGGAGTGACCAAATCCGTGGTCGCGGAGGTCATCGGTATGAGCGCATGCCCGTGCGCACAGGAGACCGCCAAGGAGA
The DNA here is from genome assembly GCA_017395275.1 of Candidatus Methanomethylophilaceae archaeon. Taxonomy (GTDB): domain Archaea; phylum Thermoplasmatota; class Thermoplasmata; order Methanomassiliicoccales; family Methanomethylophilaceae; genus SIG5. Next base: position 9,102 of record JAFPVN010000305.1, read on the forward strand.
TCCTCGGTGCAAACGGGGAACTGCCGGTGATCACCCACAACCAGAGGAACGTCTGCACCGTCCGCCTCACAGTCCCGGAGCAGTTCGAGATCCCCATCAACACGCTCATCGAGAACATCGAGGGGTGCTTCTCCTCGCCAACGTTCGAGCTCCTCAAGAGGGACGACGAGGGTGCCATGGTCATCAACGCCCACAGGGCCACCAAGTTCGTGGAGGATGTCGTGAGGGACACGCTGGCGATGCTGGTCTCCGAATACACCAACCTCCCGGACGAGACCGAGGTATGGGTCAGGAGCGAATCCGAGGAATCCATCCACAAGCACAACGCCTTCGCCGAGAGGTCCGCATACCTGGGCGACCTCAGGGAAGAATAAAAGAATCCCGAAAAGGGGTAAGTGGTTTCTTTGAAGTAATCAGAGGAGCGTCTTCGCTTCCTCGGGCTCGATCTCAAGGGCCTTCAGCATGTACTCCAGTGCCTTCTTCGCATAGGGCGCGCGTGCCTTGGGGTCCTCCATGATCTCGCCGTAGGTCGCCATGACGTTGTTGAAGAACTCCACGGCGAACTCCGAATAGAGCGAGGCGGCCCTGGACTCGTCGCACTCGGCGGCCTCGTTGTATGCCTTCTCGGCCTCGTCGTACTTGTTGATGGAGATGCAGAACAGTCCGTAGGACTGGTAGTAGTCCGCGTTCTCCGCGTCCAGCTCGATGGCCTTGTTGTACGCCTCCATGATCTCCTCGTTGGAGACCTTGGCGCCGAACATGCCCGATGCCATGCTTCCGCACTCGGCCTTGTAATACCAGCAGTCGGAGTTGTCGGGGTTCTCCGCGCAGAGCTTCTTGAACGCGCTGTAGGCCTTCTTGAAGTCGCCTTCGTCCATCGCCTTCATACCGGCGTTGAGTTTCTTCTCTAGATCGTCAGCCATAGTAATCTTGAAGCGAACTAACGGGTCTGGCAATAAATACCTTTGCGGGTTTTCGGCGGGATCCCGGTCGTTCCCTCGGAATGGGCGATCCGG
>JAFPVN010000306.1 GCA_017395275.1 Candidatus Methanomethylophilaceae archaeon
CCCTTGGGGATGTAACCGATCTGGGCAAGGAACTGCTCCGCCACGAGATCCGGATCGGACACTGCCGTGAGCGGAATGTTACTGACGACCTGGAGTTCGAACAGATGATTCACCTCTAATGTTAGACCTTAAAGAGTTAAGGTGATATTTTAACTAAACGTTACAGATCGGTCTTCAGGCGTTCGATGGCCACGCTGATGCTGTCCGTCGGTATGACCGGCGACACGGGGATGGTCAGGATCCTCTCGATGGTCGGTGCGACGATGGGTGCGCATATGACTCCGATAGCCCCGTCGCGCTCGGCGCGGAGGGCCATGATGATGGCGTCCTCGACGGTTGACACGGGATATTCCATGAGCTTCACGGGCCTGCCGTCCACGATGGTCTCCTTCTCCAGCACCTGCAGCACGTGGTGCGACGCTATGACGGCGATGAAGTTCTGGCCGCTCTCGGCGGACATGATCTTCACGGCGCGGATGATCGCCCTTGCGGTCCTGAGGTTTGGTTCCCTCTGGTCCTCCAGGATCTTGTACATGGTGCTCTGGGGGATGCCCGTGGCCCTGCTGAACTCGTTGACGGTCATGTGGAGGTCGTTCTCCATCACCCTCTTGAGGGCCTTCTGGAAACCTCCCTCCTCGCGGATCATGCCCGCTATGAGATCGTCGACCGCGGTCATTCCTTCACACCTTTGACATACTCGGCCGCGGAAGTGCCAGCAACGCATCCCTGGCCCACCGCGCGGGCGACCTGCCAGGGTTTCCCTGTGACGTCGCCGCATGCGAAGACGCCTGCTACGTCGGTCTCGCACCTGTCGTTGACCTTTATGGAATCGTCCATCTGCGGTATTACGTCCAGATCCGTGGCTATGTCCGCCGACGATTTGGCGCCGAGCTCGATGAACACCCCGTCCGTGGGTATGGTGTCGCCGTTCTCCAGTATGACGGATTCGACCCTGTCGCTCCCGACGATGGACTTGATCCCAGAGTTGATCATCTTCACGCCGGCGTTCTCCGCCTTGGCGACGACGTTCCTCGAGGCGTCGATGGTCCTGTACACCCAATAGACCTTGGATGCGTACCTGGTCATGAGCTCCGCGGACACGGCGGCCTCGGTCTCGTCCCCGACGATGACCACGGTCTTCCCCTTGTAGAACCCGCAGTCGCAGACCGCGCAGTAGCTAACGCCTTTGCCGTAGAGGGTCTTCTCCCCGGGGACGTTGAGCCCCTTCCTTGAGATACCGGTGGCGATGATGACCGCTTTGGCTATGATCTCCTCATCGTCCTCGGTGGTGAGTGAGAACTTCTCCCCCACGTTGGATGCGGCGATGATGTTCTTCTCCATGACGGTGCATCCGAAGATCTTCGCCTGACCGACCCCGTTCTTGAGGATCATGTCCCCGTTCATAGCTCCGGGTATCCCAAAGTAGTTCTCGATGCGGGCACCGGCCATGGCGCTGTTCTGGGGTTTCCCGATTATGACGACTGAGACCTTCCTGCGGGCCGCGTGGATGGCGGCCTGTATCCCTGCGGGACCGGAGCCGATGACGGCTACGTCGCACTCCATGCTATCACTGTTCCAGCACGTGTCTCTTGAGACCGACAGCGGTCAGTCCGGGATCCAGTCCGACGATGGTGTCCACCAGCTTCCCGTCCTTGTAGATCAGGAGCCTGGGGATAGAGGCGATGTTGAATCTCATGGCGGTGGCCTGGTTGTCGTCGGTGTTGAGCTTCCCGACCCTGATCTCGCCCTTGGAGATCTCGGCGAGCTCGTCGACGATGGGGCCCATCCTCCTGCAGGGTCCGCACCACGGTGCCCAGCAGTCCACGAGGGCGTATCCCTGACCGCCTACGAACGAATCGAACGATGCGTCGGTGACCTCCGCCACCGCGCTCTCCGCCTTCTTCGCAGATGCCCCGGACGCGGCGGGCTCGATGAGCTTGGCGTCCGCCATCTCCGAGAGGATCTCCTCCTTGGGCCTGAGGCCGACGAGGGTCTTCAGGAGGATCTTGTTCCTGAACATGAGCAGCGTGGGGATGGCCTGTATGTCGAACCTGGCCGAGATGCCGGGTGCATCATCGACGTTGAGCTTCACGACCTTTACCTGTGAGCCGTACTCGGAGTCTATCTCCTCTACGATCGGGCCGAGTCTCCTGCAGGGTCCGCACCAGGGCGCCCAGCAGTCCACGAGGACGTTGGTGTTCCCATCTATGATTGCATCGAAAGTGTCTTCGGTGATCTCTGTCGTCATTATAATCTCTCCTGGATTCGCTAATCGTCGCGCACGATATAATATTGTCGGGCGCGTGCAAAAACGTTTAATGGCGGTGCTGTGATGGGTGTACGGGATAAGGATGCTCGAGACCACAGAGGACATCATCGGATTGGACATCTACGGACCCAAGGGTATCTTCGTCGGGAAGGTGGATGACCTGGCTTTCGACACCGACAACAGGCGCGTCATCGGCCTGATGGTGAAGAACATCAACCCGGCCATTTCCGAACCGGGCATCATCGTCAGCATACCCTACGATTGGGTGAGCGCGGTGGGCGATATCGTGATCCTGAAGAGATTCCCGGAGAAGCTCGTCAGAGACGGGCCTCCGGAGGGACTGTGAAGGGTGCGCAGGCGCCCTTCATGTTGGGATAGGGCCCAAGTGCCAGCACCAGCGAGTCGAGATCCTCTCCGTAGAGTTTGGACAGTTCCTTGTGAAGGTCGGCGATGCGCCTAGCTCCCCTTACGGATCCCTTGTGCATCAGCCTGTCCACCGAGTACGTGTGGGGGACGAACTTGTTGTCGCTCACCATGTTGTCGGCGTGGCAGACGATCTTCTGCTCTATGGTGTCGGGGATGTAGTTGCCCTTGGGGAGCCCCATCTCGATGACGTCCTGCTCGTCCAGTCCGGCGCCCACGTGCTTGCGGATGATCTCCACGACCTCCCTCGGCAGGCCGAGGTCCGCTGCTATGGACGCTCCGATCACGGCATGCATTATGGAATGGTCCACGGACCTCCCGATGTCGTGGAGGAACGCCCCCGCCCTCAGCAGGTCGATGTCGCAGTCTATCCTCCTCGCCATGGCCTCCGCCATGGTCCACACCGTGCAGCAGTGGACTATGACGCGCCTCTTGCATCCAGCTTCCGTCAGGAGACGGATGCATTCGGAGTCATTTGGATAGGTCGACAACGGTCTTCCCCCTCTCGTTGGGTACGACGGTCAGTTTGCCGCCGCGGTCCGCATAGAGCGCCTGTCCCTCGGTGAACCTGTCGAGGAATATCGCAAGGGCGGCGATCTCCGAGTGGGGCTGGTTGCCCACGGAGACGTTGAAGTCCGCCGCCTGATACACCTCGATCGGCACCTTCTCGGCACCCACGATGATCATTATGTCCTCGTCCCTGGGGATCTTCGGGAGAGCTACATCAACTCTCTCGCCGTACATCGTCAGATGCACGACCTTTCCCTTGAAGCCCCTCATGGCCTCCTTCCAGGTGACTCCGGTCTTTATGGTGTAGTCCCCGCCGAAACGGTCCACCACGCTTCTTATGTTCTCCTCGAGCACGGGGTCGGGGGTATCCACGTAGATGCCTTTCGCTCCCAGTGCCCTCGAAGAGAGGGCCACATGCGTCGTGACACGCTTATCCCTTTCAGGGCGGTGCCCGATACGCATGATCCAGATATCGGACATGCGTCTCAATCCTCGCGCTTCAGTTCGATCCTGTGGCCGTGATAGTCCAGGTTCACGGACCTGCGTACGAGGCTCTTGAGCATGGTGGCGGTGAGGCCCAGCGCCTCGGCCACGTCTCCAGAGAACTTTCCGTCCTTCCCCACTTCCTTGAGGATCTTCGCCTCGATCTCGGCGTAGTCCTCCTCGCTCATCATCGCCGCGGCCAGAACGTCGCTGATCTCGTAGACGGGCCACTGCGCGTTGATGTGGAACGATGTGTAGAAGGTATGATACGATTTCACCGGGAATCCGCCGTCGTTGGAGACCCATCTGCTCTCCACCAGCTTCATCTTGTCGAAGAAGATGATGGCCTCGCGTCCCTCGAGTCCGAACTTCGCCTCTATCTCATCGGCGGTCCTCCACTCGAGGGTGACTTCCTTGAGGACATCCCTCTTGACTGCGGTGTCAACGGATCTGAGCATCGGGACGAGCTCCGACGGTTCGTTGATCACTTTTATTCTATTCATGACTTCACGTAAGGCTCGTTCGTATAATAACATATTTATCCTTATTAAGCGGGAAAAAACGAATTCCTGGATGTTGTCAAGTGAACTGGAGAACAACCTTTATTTATTGCGGGGGTGATGACCGAAGCAATGTCGAAGAAGAACAAGGCCCCGGAGATGAGGTACCAGTGCCTTAAGTGCTACAAGACCCACAAGACAGAGCAGGCTGCTCTGGACTGCTGCGGATCCTTCATCCAGGCATGGTCCATCAACTACAGGAAATGGGGTACCGGCCACTGGTACGGACGCTGATTCTGAACCCGTCACCGAAATGATTTTTTAACTTGCGTTAGTTACCACTATAGGCAGGTTCCATGGCTGACAAGAAGATGATCGACAAGATTGACGACGACCTAGAACTTCTGGCCCGCCACATCAAGATGCTCCGCGCGATCAGGGAGAACGAACCCATCGGGATCATTCGTCTCTCGGAGGTCACGGAGCTCCCCAAGCACAAGATCCGTTATTCCCTGAGGCTCCTGGAGAAGGACGGTGTCATATCCCCTTCGCCGGAGGGCGCCCGCACCACCGACAGCTACGAATCCTACATGACCGAGGTCAGGGCCTACATCTCCAAACTGAAGAAAACCGCCGAGGCCTTGGAGAGCGAATTCGCCTAATGGGTGCATACCATCCACAATAACTTTTAATATGACCCCTACAATCGGGAGGGTAGGCCGCTGTAGCTCAGTTGGTAGAGCGTGTGACTGTTAATCACAAGGTCCACGGTTCAAGCCCGTGCGGCGGCGCCATACTTCTCCAACCCCATCATCGTGACGGTTCTATGCACGACACTTTTATATCGTAATTCTAGATACTCACCCCCAAGGGCTTGTAGCTTAGTATGGTGGAGCGAGCGGCTCATAACCGCCCGGTCGTCGGTTCAAATCCGGCCAGGCCCACTAATTCTCATAACTTCAGGATTTCGTCGAGCGACCCTATCGACTCCAGGATCGCCACGTGGGGATACTTCCTGAGTACTTCCTCGGGAGTGGTGCCCGTCAGGACAGCGGCGAAGTCCATCCCCGCGGATTCCGCAGCCTGGGCGTCCACGTGGCTGTCGCCCACGTAGAAGATATCCGATATCGGGATTCCGAGTGCCTTCGATGCCGCGATCAATCCGTCGGGAGCGGGTTTCGCGTTGTCCACGGAATCCCCTCCGATGATCACGTCCACGATGTCTGGCACTTTGTATTTGTCCAGTATCTCGGTGATCCTGCGGCGGTACTTGGTGGTCACCACACCGACCTTCATCCCCGCCGTACGGACCCTGCGGATCAACGGCAGGGTCTCGGGATACAGGGTGGCCATGCGGGTCATGTCCGCGTCCGCGGCCTCCACGAACCTGCGCACGAACTCCTCGCCCCTTGCATCATCCATATCCCCTGTGAGGCGGATGTACTTCTCACGGAGGCTGTACCCGATAGTGGACATTATCTTCTCGCGGGACCTCTCCTCCAGTCCCATCCCCCTCAGAGCGGTGTTGGCGCAATAGATTATGCCTTCGGCCGAGTCACCCATGGTGAAATCGAAGTCGAGGAGCAGGGCGCGGTAGCGCATGGACGGTGATTCGGTTTCAAAAGACATAATCCTGTCGCAGTTGTTTATTTACCATAAAGGAATCAACGGCCATGGACGTCACGGCGAGGAGGCTGGCGATAGTAGGGGCATCGGTTATGGTGTCTTTCTCCACCATATTCTTCAGGCTCTCCGACTCGCCGGCGATGGTGATGACGTTCTACAGGATGTTCTTCGCCGCGCTGATCATAATACCGCTGGCGCTCTGGAGATGCAGGTCCGGATTCAGGGAGATGGACCGCCGGGATCTGCTGATGAGCATACTGTCGGGAGTGGTGTTCGCCGTGCACATCGCTGCGTTCTTCGAGTCGCTGAACCACGTCTCGATAGCTTCATGCCTCGTTCTCACGGACACGGCGGTGTTCTTCGTGGCGCTGTTCATGATGGTCTTCTTCAAGGAGTCCGTATCCCGCAAGGGATGGGCGATCATCGCCCTCACGTTCGGAGGATGCGTGCTTATTACCGCATCTGATATGACGGGGGAGAACGGACTTCTCGGGGACGTGCTGGCACTTCTCTCCTCTGTGCTGTTCGCGGTATATGCGATGGTGGGCAGGAGGGTGAGGTCGAGGGTCTCCACGCTCGTCTACACTTCCATATTGTATTCCTCCGCCGCGATCACATCGTTTGCCATCATCGCGGTCAGCGACCTTCCGTCCATAGCCTGCGGACCCAACGACCTCCTGCTCGGACTGGGATTGGCGGTGTGCTGCACGATATTCGGCCACACCGTCTACAACTGGGGTCTGAGATACGAAAAGGCGGCGTTCGTGGCGATAACCACCCTTCTGGAGCCGGTGTTCGGGACGTTCCTCGGATTTCTGATATTCGGAGAGGTCCCCGGGATCCTCGTGATACTGGGATCGGTCGTCGTCCTGCTGGGAGTGTACCTGTTCTCGGTGGATACATCCCCCGAAGGGGAATGATCAGCGTTTCTTCGTGGACTTCTTCCCGGATGATTTCTTGGCGCCCTTGCTGACGGTCCTGACCGCCTTCTGGACCTTCTTCGGCACGAATATCTTGTACAGGATCACCAGGACTATGAGCAGGACGACCAGCGCGATGGCTCCCCATGTGAGGGTCTTCTCATCGACAGGCAGCCCGCCGTCCTTGTTGTTGGAGTCGGTGGGTTCGATGACGTTCACGTTGTTCGGATCGTAATCGTGGTTCCAGTCCACCGTGTACGCGGTGTTGTAGAAGTTGGCCACATCCGCGGACATGATATACAGTCCGCATTCCCTGTTGTAGAAGAACGCGTTCTCGGTCCAGTTCACCGACGAGAGCCATACCGCATCGTCGATGATCACACCCTTGTTGTGCATGGTGGCGTAGTTGTTGCTTGTCATCAATGCGGACTTCACGTTGTAACCGTTCAGCCTGCCGATGAGGTCCTTGGAGGCGTCGGTGGTCTCGGACAGCAGGAACCTGCAGTCCACGTTGCGCTTGGCCGCGTCGATCATAGCGGTGAGCGGCGAAGTGCCAGTGAGTGCCATGTAGCTCTCTCCGACATCCATCTGCTCGGTGTAGATGCGGGTCGTCGCGTTATCCATGTAGTACTGCAGAGCGCGGAAGGTGTTGTCCGGGGACATGTACATCTTGATGTCCGCGGTGTAGGTGGAAGCGGAGTAATCCAATCCGGCCACGTAGGTCTCCACCTGCGAATGAGTCGGAAGATTGGTGGAAGCCGTTACCTCGCCCTTGGCAGTCTCGTATCCGCTGAACGAGAGGATATCGGCCCCACCGATGTCATTATCGAAGTAGGTCTTCATGTATGCAGCGTAACCCGTGCTCTCGACCACCGCGCCCCATCCGCGGTTGCCCTTCCCTGAACCAAGATTGCCTGCGGTCCAGTTCTCGGATGTGACTATCACGGTGTCGCCGTCGACGATTGCATACTTGTTGTGGACGTAGGAATATCTGTCGCTGTCGGATCCGTTCCCGCCGATGAAGCATACCGTACCTCCGGCATTGACAATGTTCTTGAGGTCGGCATAGTCGTGATCGTATCCGAGAGGTTTGCTCTCCAGCATGACCTTGACATCCTTGCCCTGCGAGGCCAGATATGCAAGCTCTGAGATCATCTGCTTGCTGGTCAGCATATAGATCGAGATGTACACGGACGTATCCGCTGCCATGATAGTGTCGAATATCGGCTTGCCCTTGGAATCGGGGAAGATGAAAGGAGTGACGGTCGCTCCATTGAAGGTCGGCACGCCTGCGAAGGAATTGGAGGTGTAGCCATCAAAGATGGGTGTCCAGTCGAAGTAGGTGTCGGTATCGGTGGATTCCACCCTCTTGATCCCCTGGTTCTTGTAACCGAGGTCCGCAGCCGGTCCGTCCCAGCCTTCCGCAGTGGCATCTTTGCCGAATACCACGGTGTCCAGAAGGGTGCCGGCACTGCTGTAGAGCTGGAGGATGTCCCCTCCGTTTGTCAGGTTGAACGACCCTCCTCTCGAACCCTTCTCCGTGAAGTTGTAGACGGAACCGGATTCGGGGGTGGAGAACCAACCGGTGGTCTTATCCGCGACGAACGTGACGACCTCGCCGGATCCCAGGGATAGGCTCTTGTTGATCGTAAACCTGTGAGAGGTGGAGTTGCTCGCGTTATCGTAGAGATAGTATCCGTTCAGGTCGACGACCGATGAACCGTAGTTCTTCAGGGCGAACCCTTCGTTGCCCGTACCGTAGTTCGAGGCGACCTCGTAGATAAGAATGCCATCGCAACCCTTGCCTGCGAGCACCGCATCCGTTCCCTCGGAGAACGCCAGCGGTACCGCGGAGAGCATCATAACCAAAACAACGGCGATCGCCGCCGCACCCCTTGATCCCATGGTTAAGCGGATGCCATTAACCGTCTAAAAGCTATCGGAATAGATGTTTAGATATTCCTAAATACCAACAGACCGATGGACGTGCATGGCAAAGATAAAGCTCAAGATCGAAGGAATGCACTGCGAGAAATGTCAGGCCAAGACCAAGGCCGCCCTCGAGGGCATCGAGGGCGTATCGTCCGCGGAGGTCAACCTCGACAAGGGGACGGCCACCGTCAACTACGAGGGGGACATCCCCGAGGAGACCTTCACCATGGCGGTCATCGACGCCGGGTTCAAGGCGAAGGTCAAGCACGGACTGTTCTGATGGCATCGGAACGCAAGGTGCTCAAGGTCAGCGGCATGTCCTGTGCCGCATGCTCTGCGCGCATAGAGAAGTCGCTGTCCTCCCACGACGGGATTACGCTGGTGGAGGCCATCTTCTCCAGCAACATGGTCACGGTGGAGTATGACCCCGATGTCATCACCTTGGACGAGATCAAGCGCATACTGGCCAAGACCGGGTACCCCGTCGCGGAGAAGGAACAGATAGTCAAGACCTGGAACCTCAGGGACATCGCCATCTGCGCTGTCATATCCGTGACACTCGCGGTGTACGCCATGGGACCGATGTTCGGCCTCGAAGTGCCCTTCTGCGACGATCCCAAGATATATTCTATCATACAGCTGGCACTTGCGGCCCCGGTACTATGGCTGTGCAGGAAGTTCTTCCTCAAAGGGATACCCGCGCTGTTCGAGCTGAGCCCCACGATGGACACGCTGGTGTCGATGGGTTCGGGCTGCGCTTTCGTGTACAGTCTGTATCTGACCGCGGAGGCATGGTTCATGGACGGAAGCGCCATGGACCTCTGCTACGACTCCGCCGCGATGATCCTCACCCTGATCTCCGTCGGGAAGTATCTCGAGTACAGTTCAAGGCTGAAGGCCGACGATGCCGTCAATCAGCTTCTGGAGATGATCCCCTCCGAGACGTCCGTCATCAGGGACGGCAAGGAGGTAAGGATAAGGATAGAGGAGCTGGCCGTCGGCGACACCGTGGTCATCAGGCCGGGGGAGAGGATTCCCGCAGACGGTACCGTGGCGGACGGACGCAGTTCCATCGACGAGTCCATGCTCACCGGGGAATCCGTACCCGTGGTGAAGGAGGCCGGCGGGACGGTATACACCGGGACGGTCAACATAGACGGTTCCTTCACGTTCACCGTGGAGAGGGTCGGTGGAGAGACCATGATCTCCGAGATAGCGGCGATGATGGAGGAGGCCAAGGCGACCAAGGCACCCGTTGCCAGGATGGCGGACAAGGTCGCGGCGTACTTCGTGCCCACCGTGATCTCCATAGCCGTGGTATGCGGACTTCTCTGGTTCCTGTCGGGGAAGGACGTGGCGTTCTCTCTCAGGATACTCATATCGGTGCTGGTCATATCCTGCCCCTGCGCCCTAGGGCTGGCGACCCCGCTGGCGATAACCGTCGGTTCGGGGAAGGCCGCGGAGCACGGGATACTGTTCAGGGATGCGGCATCCCTGGAGATGAGCGGACGCATAGATTCAGTGATAGTCGATAAGACGGGGACGCTCACGTTCGGAAAACCGACGGTCGTCTCCTACACAGGCGACGCGTCATATCTGGCACATGCGATGGCCGGGGAGATGAGATCCGAGCATCCGCTCGGGAAGGCGATAGTCGAGTATTGTGAAGGTCAGAGCATACAGCCTTCCGAGATAGTTGATTTCTCGTACGAGGTCGGCAAGGGGATCATGTTCTCGTCGGAGGGAAGGGCGTTCGTCATGGGCTCCTCCTACGCCGAATCAGAGGACGGGATGACGCACATCTCGATCACTGCGGATGGCGAGGTCGTAGGCGAGTTTACGCTGACCGACGGTATAAGACCCGAATCGAAGAGGCTCGTGGAACTGCTCTCGGAGAGGGACGTCGATGTGATGATGGTCTCCGGCGACAGCGAGGGCGCGGTGTCCTCCGTAGCGAGGGAATGCGGCATCACGCAGACCGTGTCCAAGGCCCTCCCCGCCGACAAGGTCACCGCCGTGAAGAGATTGCAGGCTAAGGGACATGACGTCATGATGGTCGGGGACGGCATCAACGACTCCCCCGCGCTCACTCAGGCGGATGTGGGCGTGGCGATGGGTTCGGGAACGAACATCGCACTGAGCACTTCGGACGTCGTCCTGCTGAACAACGACCTCTACAACATCCCGAGGACCGTCGACTACGGGAGGAAGACCCTGGGCAACATTAAGCAGAACCTCTTCCTCGCGTTCGTATACAACGCCATATGCATCCCGATAGCCGCGGGATTACCGTATCTCCTCGGTATGGCGGAGTTCACGCACATGCCCATGCTCGCTGCGGCGGCGATGTCGCTGTCGTCGCTTTCTGTAGTTACCAACGCACTCAGGCTGAGAAGGTACGATCCAGAGTACTGATCACTGCTGCCTGCATTCTTTGATTGCTACGGGAAGGATCTCGGCGAGTCTGTCCACATCCTCATCGGTGTTCAGTCCGGACAGCGTCACCCTCAGGGAGGAGAGCGCCTGCGTGGCGTTGAGGCCTATCGCCGACAGCACATGCGAAGGCTCGTTGTCGCTGGCGGAGCATGCGGATGCGGTGGATGCGGCGATGCCCATCCTGCTGAGTTTCAACACAAGGTCCTGACCCCTCACGCCCTCGAACCTGAAGTGGGTGTTGTTGCAGAGACGTTTCATCCTCGGACCGTTCAATGCGGAACCGTCGATCTCCAGGACGGTGTCGATTATCCTGTCCCTCAGGCGGGTCATGCGCGCCACATCTTCCGCAAAGTTCGACATGAGGTACTCGGCCGCCTTCCCCAACCCGACGATGGCGGGGACGTTCTCGGTGGACGACCTGAGGCCTCTCTCCTGTCCGCCTCCGAACATTATCGGGGAAATCTCGGTGCCGTCGCGTACGAACAGTGCCCCCGTTCCCTTGGGGGCGTGCACCTTGTGTCCCGACAGCGAGAGCATGTCGATGCCGTCGCGCTTGATGTCTATGTCCACCTTCGTATACGCCTGTACGGCGTCGGTGTGGAAGAGCGCGCCGTGCTCGTGGGCTATCTTGGAAAGCTCCCTCAGATCCTGGAGCGTCCCGATGACGTTGTTCGCCGCCATCACGGACAATACGGCGACGTCGTCGCCCATGGCGCTGTCCAATGCGGACATGTCGATGAACCCCTCCCTGTCGACGGGTACGATCGTGGCCTTGTACCCGATGCTGCGGGCGTGGGAGCAGGTCTCGATGATCGCGGAATGTTCGATGGCCGAGGTGACGATCCTGTCGCGTCCCCTCTTGCCGACCACGCCCATCAGAGCGATGTTGTCGGACTCCGTGCCTCCCGATGTGAAGGTTATCTCGGAGGGGTAGCAGTTCAGCGTCTTGGCGACCCTCTCCCTGGCGATCCTCATTCCGGCCGCCGCCTCCGCGCCCAGCTCGTGCAGGCTGCTCGGGTTGCCGTATCTCTCCGAGAAGTACGGCAGGATCTCCTCCAATACCTCGGGGATCACCTGCGTGGTGGCGGCGTTGTCGAAATAGATCTGTCTGACCATCGCATCTGTAAACGGGACCGATTGCTATAAATGTTGCCAGCAGCATACTCGGTTAGACCAGAGTTCCAGTGGAAATAGTGGTTCTGCGAATTCCGATAACCGCTCTACGGATATCGAAAAAAATGCCATTTTTCGGAGTGTGGGTCTACGAATTTCTGAGATAGCTAAATATACTCCGAGACAGTTCAACTGCTCAGTGAAATAGGGGTATACTAAATATAGGATGCCCTAAAACCTTGAGGTAAGAAAATGGCCAAAACAATCACTTTGCCCGAGAAGCCCAAAGCGATCAACCTCCCGAGAGTAACGAGGGAGCTGGTCCAATGTCAGATGTGCGGATACTGCATCGATGTCTGTGAGGCTCACAGACAGACCCCCTGGGAGTCAGTCACCGCAAGAGGAAAGATCTACTACCTCAACCAGCTGGACAAGGCCGGTTTCGGGCTGATGGACAAGGTACTCGGAAGGAAGGTCAAGATCTCCCCCGAGTTCGTCGACGCCATCTACAAGTGTACCGGATGCGGGAACTGCGAGGAGGTCTGCCACGCCAAGATCGAGCTCGTGAAGCTCTGGGAGAACGTCAGGACCTGGCTCGTCCAGCAGGGCGTCGCGCCGCTCCCCGTCCACAAGGGGATCGCACAGAAGATCTCCAAGACCGGCAACTCCTTCGGCGAGCCCAAGTCCAAGAGGGACGCATGGTGGCCCAAGGACGTCGAGAGGGCAGAGGCCCCCGACGTGCTCATGTTCGCCGGATGTACCGGTTCCTACAGGATGCAGCACATCCCCGCAGCGGGAGCAACCATCCTGTCCCGCGCCGGAGTCAGGATCAACTGCATGGGAGAGGACGAGGTCTGCTGTACCTCGCCTCTGCTCAGGACCGGTATCAGGGACCTCACCCTCGAGATCGGAAAGCAGATCGTCACCAAGGCCGATGCGATGGGTGCCAAGGACATGGTCATGACCTGCGCAGGCTGTTACAAGACCATCTCGAGCAACATCGGAAACTACTACTCCAAGACCGGCCAGAACGTCTACCACTTCACTCAGTACGTTGACAAGCTCATCAAAGAGAGGAAACTCCCGCTCAACAACGAGTTCAAGGCGAAGGTCACCTACCACGACCCCTGCCACCTCGGAAGGCACTCCAAGGTCTACGAGGAGCCCCGTAACATCCTCAAGAAGATCAAGGGAATCGAGTTCGTCGAGATGGAGAGGAACAGGGAGAACTCCAGGTGCTGCGGTGCCGGAGGAGGATACAAGTCCGCATTCAACGACTTCGCCGTCAACATCGCGATGGAAAGGATCCACGATGCCGAGGCCGTCGGAGCCGAGGTCATCGCAACCGCATGTCCCTTCTGCGTCCTGAACCTCAAGGCAGGAGCGAAGAAGGCCGGTTCCAACATCAAGGTAATGGACATCTCCGAAATCCTCCTGCAGGTCACCGCACCCAAGGTCGAGGAGCCCGTCGCAGAGCCCGCAGCCGCAGAGACCCCCGCTGTCACCGGAATCGCATCCGCAGAGGCGGAGGCAGCGCTCGCGGAGGCCATGGCAGCGAAGGCGGCCGCAGAGGCGGCACTCGCCGAGGCAATCGCGGCCAAGGAGAAGGCCGAGGCCGACAAGGCTGCGGCCGAGGAGGAGAAGGCAGCCACCGAGGCAGCCCTCAAGGAGGCTCAGGAGGCCAAGGAGGCGGCCGAGAAGAAGGTCGCCGAGGCTGAGGCAGCCAAGGCCTACGAGTACGCCAGGGAGAAGAACGCCAAGAACGTCGAGGACGACAAGTACGACCAGAAGAGGGCCGATGCGTTCGAGTCCCAGATCGCAGAGGTCGAGGCTTCCGAGGCCAGCGAGGCGGAGAAGAAGGTCGCTCTGGCCCAGGTCATCGGCGGTATGATGCTCGCAGCGATGGCTGGAGCAGGCGCAGCGAAGGACGAGGCAGCTGAGGAGGAGGCACCCGCAGAGGAGGCCGCCGAGGAAGCTGTCGCAGAGGCAGAGGCAGCACCCGCAGCGGCGGCTGCTGCGGTGGCTGCAGCGGCATCCGAGGCCGACGCATACGCCTACGCCAGGGAGAAGAACGCCAAGAACGTCGAGGACGACAAGTACAACCAGAAGAGGGCCGACATGTTCGAGGCCCAGATCGCTGAGGTCGAGGCCGCCGAGATGGACGACGCCGCCAAGAAGATTGCCATGTCTCAGATCATCGGCGGTATGATGCTCGCCGGAATGGCACTCGCCAGCGCCCAGAAGGATGAGAAGAAGCCCGCCGAGGAGGCACCCGCAGAGGAGGCCGCGGCCGGAGAGATCGAGGGCTTCGAAGAGTCCGGAGACGAGGAGTTCGACGACTTCGACGAGTGGGCACTCACTCCTGAAGGAAAGGTCAGGAGGGCCGCTTGGAACAAGGGCCTGAGGTGCAGGAGGGAGTACGGTCCCTTCAAGATCCCGGTCGCATTCGTCAAGGGCAAGGTCGCGGTTTACGTCGGCGGAGACGCAGAGACCAACCGCGCGGCCCTCGAGAAGAAGGGCTGGGTCGTCCTCTCCTACACCGAG
>JAFPVN010000307.1 GCA_017395275.1 Candidatus Methanomethylophilaceae archaeon
AGGAGAACGCGGTCACCAAAGGCGTGAGGGAGATTCTGAAGAGCCTCACCGAAAGGGACGACTTCCGCTACGACGAGAACCTCGTGTACTGCGGGCTCAGCTCCCTCACCGCGATCAAGTTCACGTCGGAGGTCATGGGAAGGTTCGGAGTGGACCTTGACGTGGCCGGAATGCTTGGCGGATGCTCGATAGCCTCCATATCCGACGAGATAATCTCCAAGCTCGTGGAGAAGGCCACCTCGGCTCCGGTCGAGAAGAAGGCCCTCAGGGACAGGTACCTGCTCACGAGATCGCAGATGGGGGTGTACCAGGCGTGCTACAGCGATCCCGAGACCGTGATGTACAACCTCCCGATGCAGGCCAGGTTCGAGAAGGACCAGCTATCCGGAAAGAGCTTGGAGACTATAGTGAGAAAAGTCATCGAGGCCCACCCTGGACTAAAATGCACCATCGAACCCGACACCAAGGGGGAGATGTGCATGGTGCCGCATCCGGATGCGGAAGTCAAGATAGAACGCATGGAAGGCTCCGAAGCCGACCTGGAGGCTTACCGCGAATCCTTCGTGAAGCCGTTCGACATGTCGAAGGAGCTGTACAGGATAGTCGTCTTCGACACCGGGGACGCGGAGACCCTGCTGCTGGACTTCAGCCACATAATGTTCGACGGCTCCTCCAGCCTGGTCCTGATGAACGATCTGGGAACGGCGCTCGCCGGCGGAGAGCCAGTAGCAGAGACGTTCACCATGTTCGACCTCTCCGAGGAGGAGACGGAACGCATGAGCTCAGGAGACTATAGTCGTGCCGAGAAGTACTACTCCGAGCTCCTTTCGGACGTGGACGGTACCTCGCTCATCCAGAGGGACGTCTACGGAGAGAAGAGGATCAAAGGCCACCTGAGGTCGAAGCTTGACGTCCCTCCTGAAAAGATCAAGGCGTTCGTGGAATCCGCCGGAACCACGGAGAACGCATTCTTCCAGTCAGCTATGGGATACGCGCTGTCCAAATTCAACTGCACAGACGACGCCTGCCATGCCACCGTGTACACCGGAAGGAAGGGCGGGAAGACCGCCCACCTCGTAGGTATGCTGGTCAAGACCCTCCCAGTCGTGTTCAGGTTCGACCAGGACGAGAGCCCAGGGGCCCTGGTCAGACGCACCGGAGACCAGCTGATAGCATCGATGCAGAACGACATCTTCCCGTTCTCGGAGATCAGCTCCAGGATGGGAGTCACATCGGACGTGCTGTTCGCCTATCAGGGGATACTGGAGGACGAGAGCGTCCTGGACTCACAGATGGAGATAAAGGACGTGAAGAACCCCCTGACTGTGCAAGTGTACCCGATGAGGGACGGGTTCCTGATGGACATCGAATATGACGCATCAGTGTATTCGAAAGAGATGATGGAGAGCTTCCTGTCCACCTTGGAGAGGTGCGCGGAAGGGTTCCTCGAGGCGCCTACCCTCAGGGATGTCACGGTTGCTGGAGAGGATGATCTGGACCTTGTCAAGAAGGTCAACTCGACCGATTCCGAATACGACAGGAGTAAGACTATAGTCGATTTGTTCAGAGCCAGAGCGAAAGATGATCCCGATGCCGACGCCGTCCTGTTCGATAACGCTATGATCTCCTACGGGAAGCTGGACAGGATAACCGACCATATCGCATCGTACATCTCATCGAAGGGGATCGGGAAGGGGCAGTTCGTCTCCGTCCTCGTCCCCAGGTCCGCGACCATGGTGATAGCCGCGATGGGAGTCGTGAAGTCCGGAGCGGCCTACCAGCCTCTGGACCCGACGTACCCGGAGGAGCGCCTGCTGTTCATGATGCAGGACTCCGGCGTGAAGCTGCTGATCGCGGACAGGTCGCTGGCGAGGCCGGTGAGCGGGCACGAATA
>JAFPVN010000308.1 GCA_017395275.1 Candidatus Methanomethylophilaceae archaeon
CGGTTTCACTGGGAGATGTGGGCGATGAAATCGTCGATCTCGCCGGGGTTCTCGGTGACGAGCTTCTTACCCTTGTTGAAGAATGTTCCCGTGGAGATCCCGAGCTCGGCGGCGAATTTCGCGACCTGCTTCTCCGCCTTCTCGTCCTTGTAGACGCAGCAGACGAAAAACGCCTTCTTCATTCCCGCGAGGGCGTCCTTGTTGGCGGCATTGTAGTCCACGATCGCCTTCTTGATGGATCCGGCATGGACCCTGCTGCCGAAGATTACGGTGTCGCAGCCCTCGAGGTCGATCGGCTTGACATCGGCGATGCTGACGGCGGTCCCGTTGGTCTTTGATGCGATGTACTCCGCGACGGCCTTGGTGTTGCCGGCCGCGGACGAGTATATGACTACGCTCTTCATGACCACGGTAACAAAAAGTAAGTATAAAGATTAAATGGTTTGAAAGGAGGGGATGGGTGGTTCTTCCGAGTTTAGGGTTGGGGTATTTACGCTGAATCAGAATCACGTTGACTGCTACGATTTTCCTGGTAGATCATTCCAACCCTAAACTCGGAAGAGCCACTGACCTTCACATCAGACATCTTTGTCCTGGATGGTTGCATGCTGTATTCGCGCTCAACTAACCCTTCCGCTGTCCATCGCATAGATGCGATCGGCGATGCACAACGTGGATGCGCGGTGAGAAACTATCACTACGGTGTGTTCCCCTCCTGCCTCCGATATCGACCTGAGTATCACGGACTCGTTCAGACTGTCCAGGTTGGAGGTGGGTTCATCTAGCAGCATGAACGGAGCACCGTGCAGAAACGCACGGGCCAGCCCGATACGCTGTCTCTCCCCTCCTGAAAGGGTGTCGCCTAGTTCGCCGACCTGGGTATCGTATCCGTCAGGAAGCCCCGATATGAAATCGTGAATGGATGCTTTTCTGCACGCTTCCACGATCTCCTCGTCGGACGCATCCAATTTGGCTATCTTCAGATTGTTCCTGATGGTATCACGGAACAGATGGGTATCCTGCGTGACGTAACTCTCCATGCCCCTGAGCTCCGACGTGTTGATCCCATCGATCGGTCTTCCGGAAATCGATATCGTCCCGCTGTCTGGATCCCAGAATCTCATCATCAGTTTGAGCAGAGTCGTCTTCCCGCTTCCGCTCCTGCCCGATATTCCGACGATGGTCCCCTCGAGAACTTCAACGGATACGCCTGAGAGGACCTTGTCCCCGCCATAGGAGAATGACACATCCCCTGCGGAGACGTCGCCGAACTCAGCGGTTCCCTTTCCGGTAACATCCTCGGTCTCCGGATCGTCGTCCAGTATGTCCAGGACGCGGTTGCCTGCAGCCACCGTGGTCTGAAGTGTGCTGCCCAATGCCGCCAATGCGGCAACGGGTCCGAAGGAGCTCATCATGGCGATCACAGATATCAGAGCGCCGTCGAATCCGATCGCGCCATCGCGGAACAGCAGATACGAGCATACGAGCATGCACAGATCGAACAGCAGCATTGTTGCCACCGTTATCGATGAGGCCTTTCCGGAAGCTGAATTCATCTTGGATGACACCTCGTTGAGGCCGTCCGTCCTGGAAACCATCTGGCACACACGTGCGTCCCCCGCACCGTATTGTTGGATATCATCGAGGCCGCGAAGATTCTCGAGCACGACCGTGGACAGTTCTCCGGACCTCTCCCTCATCTCGGTTCCGCAGTCGCCACTGAGACGGGAGGATACCATCGGCATCAGTCCGCCCACCGTCACGTAAGCAAAGGCTGCCAGAATGCCAAGACGATAATCGATCGAACCTATGAATACCGTCATGAGGATCGAGAACAGCACGCCTATGGCTATCGGGGATATGGTGTGAGCATAAAACACCTCGAGAAGCTCGATGTCCGATGTTATTACGGATACCAGATTGCCTTTGTCCCTGCCTTCGAGTCTGGCGGGACACAGCCTCCTCAAAGCCCCGAAGACCCTGTCGCGGATCAAGGCCAGGAGTTTGAACGCTATGAAATGGTTGCGGTTCTGCTCCAGGTAATGGAGTA
>JAFPVN010000309.1 GCA_017395275.1 Candidatus Methanomethylophilaceae archaeon
GACGAGGAGTTCAACGAGTACCTGGACACCTTCCACGGCATCATCGTCTACGCTGCCCAGATCTACGGCTTCTACCACGAGATAGACCGTCTCGCGGACAACTTCGGGAAGCTGGCCGACCGGATCGCCCAGAGCCCCGGGAACGCCGTCGCCGTGGCCCTGTCGGCGAACCGCAACAAGGTCTACAGGGAGGTCATCCTCCAGAGCGTGGAGATCGTCAACGACATCCGCATCGTCTGCCTTTCCGATGTGAAGATGACCGAGAAGGAACGCACCGAGATCGTCTTCGGCGTGCGTCCGAAACTGAAGGGCATGAACAAGAAGCTTGAACGGCTCATCAGGGCCGTGAAATACACCACCCTCACCGACGTCTGGAACGAGGTCTCCGGACAGCAGCCCGACAAGGCCGACATCGAGAGCATCTCGAACGACGCTTTCCGCCGCTGGAAGACCATCGGGAAGACGGTGAGGCCATAAACACCATGAGGATATGAGTTGGAGATCAGTCCTGAAACTGGGCGGCAAGGCCGCCAAATGGGCCGGACGCGGGGCGAAAGCCGCCGTGGAGACCGGAGGGAAGGCCCTCCTGCACCCGCAGCAGACGCTGAAGGGTGCTGGGACGGCCCTGAAGACCGCCGCCGTCGGAGGCGGCCTGGGATACGTGGGCTGGAAGAAGCTCACGACCGACGAAAGCGTCGTCGGCATCGTCAGCGACGCCATCATCGGCAAGGAGACCACGGAGAAGGTCAGCGACACCGTGCACGGGGCCGTGGACGGCATCCGCGACCTGAAGGAGTCCGTCGGCAACATGACCGAGAAGGTCTCCGGCGCCGCAGAGAACGTTGACGGCAAGCTCAACGGCATATCGAGCTTCATCTCCGACGTGTCCTCCGGCAACGGCGGCGAGATGCTGGGCGGGTTCCTCGGGAACCTCACGCACGGCAACGTCTCCGGCCTCGGCGTGATGGGACTCGTCCTGTCGGCCTTCTTGGTCTTCGGCCGCTTCGGCTGGATGGCCAAACTCGCAGGTGCGGTGCTCGCTATGATGACCATCGGCAACAACTCCCGGAGGACGCTCTCCCCCGCCGCCGTACAGGCCGATCCGGCCCGACTGGCGCAGGCGAAGGACATGAGGCAGGACGAGCCCCAGGAGGTCGAACAGATCCACCGCAGAAGATAAACGTCAACAGATATGAAATACTCGCAGGAAATGATTCTCTCCTCGCCCTCCGGCTACTGCATGCCGTTCGAGGAGCGCGACAAGGAAGTAGTGATGTCGCTCGGCTACGGCAAACAGACAAATCCTCAGACAGGCGTGGAGTTCTTCCACCACGGGGTCGACTTCTCCGCACCCCATTACTTGCTTTCCGCCGTAGCCAGCGGTACCGTCTCGGGGATCGGCACGGACAGCGTTCACGGGACCTACCAGGTCATCCGCTACGGGGATTACGAGGTGACGTATGGCCATCTCTCGAATATCCTCGCAGGATACGGGGAACCGGTCCGTGCCGGTCAGACGGTGAGCGTCAGCGGCGACATCCTCCATATGGAGACGAAATACAAGGGTGAGGAGCTGGACCCTATCGAGTTCCTCACGATGATCTACGGAAACATACGCAGCCTCGAACGCAAGTCCGCCGGGATGGACACCGATGACATCTCGGCCATCGCGAAAGGGCTGCATACACGATATGACAGGGACGCGAAGGAGATCGAGGAACTGATGCTCCGGTTTTTCCCGGCCTACCTGACAGACCTCGGCAGCGGTGCCTACGCGCTTCCGCAGAGTACCGAGCAGACGCTCCGTAACATCCTCACGATGGCGTCGTCCAGGAAGTATTTCTTCGAGGCGATGCCGTCGATGGAGAACCCCATGGGGCTTGGCCGCAGGAGCGTCCCGCTCGCGGCGAAGGTGCAGAACCTGCTCATCGCCGACTTCCTGAACTACCTCGCGCTGATCCACGGGACGTACCTGTCCACGTGGGATGACGGATTAAAAAAAAAGCCCGTGACCAGGCCGTAGCCGACAGCGGCATCATCGACCCGCTGATGGACCTGGAGGTCCAGGTGCAGAGCTTCGACATTCCAAGAACGGTCAGCGTCTATCCTGACCAGGCGGGCATCCGCTGGTGGACGAAGGCCTGGTTCAATAACCGCAAGGACGGCGAGGCCAGCGTGGAGATTTCGAGGCAGAGTGCGCTTCTCTTCATCCGTGACCAGGTGGAGAAGGACCAGTGGCTGGAAGACCACTTCCCCAGGCAGATGGAGGTCTACCACAACGCCATCGAGGAGACAAGGAAACAACTGCTGCAGCAGGTCAACATATAAACGGAAAGATACAACATGACAGACAGGGAACAGTTCACGACGAAGGTCGAACCCATCATGGACAGGGTGATGCAGGACCTCCGGAGCCGCCAGGCCGAGGAGACCAGACGCTTCATGCGCTCCCCCGCCTATATCCTGTCCGGGATATCCGGTCCTGACGGGGGGATGGCATCCCAGGCCGTAGCACTGGACTCGCTCAGGGTTACGGGTGAATGGAACTCCAAGACCGTGGAGGACTATGTCGAGATGGTGAAGGCCGAACTCCGGAAGGAAGGGATCGCCGTCACCCCTCAGATCGAAGAGATGATGATCGACAAGATGGCCAGGGATCAGGTTCCTCAGTCATCCATCGATTACATCCTCCGCAAGGCCGCCGGCAACTCCCTCTTCTCTCTTCCGGAAGAAGCCAGGAAGACTCCCCTTCAGAGGGAGATCGAGGAGCGTGCTGAAGAGATGTACAACCCCTCCAAGGTGGAGAAGGGAATCGGCTGGGGCCTTGGTGCGGCAGCGGATTTCGCGGCGATGGGAGGCCTCGGCGGCGGTGCCGTAAGCGGCCTCAAGTTCGTCGGCGCGGACCTCGCCATCAATGCCGTCATCGACACCGTCGATGCCAGCCAGCGAAAGGATGTACCGAAGGTCATCGCACCCGGACATGAGGAGGAATGGCTGGCAGCGAACGGCAGGAAGCCGGAGGAGACAGCGCCGCAGGAACAGAAA
>JAFPVN010000310.1 GCA_017395275.1 Candidatus Methanomethylophilaceae archaeon
ACCGCGGGCAACACCGGGATCGGGATCGCGCTGGCGGCCCTGAACAAGGGCTACAGGGTGATATTCACAGTCCCGACCAAATTCTCCGAGGAGAAACAGATAATCAGGAGGGCGCTGGGTGCCGAGATCGTGAACACCCCTAAGGAGCAGGGGATGCTGGGCGCGGTCGCTGAAGCGGAGCGCATCAAGGACCGCATACCCGGCGCGATCTCCCTCGGGCAGTTCGAGAACATGAGCAATCCGCGCAGCCACTTCGAGACCACCGGCCCGGAGATCTACCGCGACCTGGACGGGAAGATCGACTACGCAGTCATGGGCGCGGGGAGCGGCGGCACATTCTCCGGGATCGTCGGCTACCTCAAGAGCAGGAATCCCAGCATCCAAGGGGTGCTGGCCGACCCCGTCGGGTCCATCATCGGAGGCGGGGAGAAGGGGGAGTACGCGATCGAGGGTATCGGCAACGATTTCATCGCCAAGACGATGGACACCTCCCTGATCGACCGGGTGTACAAGGTCACCGATAGGGAAGCCTACGAGACGTGCCGCGAGCTGGCGAGGAGGGAGGGCATATTGGCGGGACAATCGTCAGGAGCCGCTCTTGCGGCCGTTTGGAAGTTGGCCAACGACGTGGGAAGTGGGAACATCGTGACCGTCCTCCCCGACAGAGGGGACAGGTACCTGAGCAAGGGATTGTTCGGATGAGCAATTCCCTTGGGAAAATAGGTGAATCCGTATCAACACTAATAAACGAAGAATGTGATTCGTATGGTCGTGAATGTGTCAACCAAGACCAGATATGCGTTGCGCATGTTGGTGGATATCGCAGCCTTCCAGGAATCGGGGAAGGTGAAGATCAAGGACATCTCCGCCCGCCAGGACATCTCCATCAAGTACCTGGAGCAGATCGTCACCATGCTCTCCAAGGCGGATATCGTCAAAGGGGAGAGAGGGCCGCAGGGCGGGTATGTCCTCTCGCGTCCCGCTTCCGAGATCACCGTAGCCGAGGTGGTCATGAACATCGAGGGGACAATGGCCCCGGTGCCCTGCATCAAGGATGGCAGCGTGGACTGTCAGAGGAAGGACCGCTGCACCACGCTGGATGTGTGGCTGAGGATAGAGAAGGCCGTCATGGACATCATGAACGAGACCACTATCCAGGACCTCTTGGACGATGCCAATTCCAAAGGGATCATCCAGATCCAGGATTCGATGCCGGAGTACGTCATCCGATATCGGTATACTCTTCTGATACTGTCGAAGCAGGCATCCACCATACCGTCCAGGTCTATCTTGCCCTGCATCTCCTGGACTTTCTCGACCTTCGCCTCGGTCACGGGTCCGATCGGGACCGCGGCGCATCCCGACGTCTTGATGATCGAGATCTCGTACGTGCCTATGCGCTTGGCGATGTCGATGATCTCGAGCTTGTCGAGCCCGATGAGCGGCCTGAATATGGGGAAGTCCAATCCGCTCTGCTCGGCCCTGATGTTCATCAGCGTCTGCGAGGCGACCTGCCCGAGGGAATCCCCCATGACGATCCCCGAGGCGCCATTGGCCTGCGCGAACTTCTTCGCGACCCGGTGCATGGTGCGCTTGCACATGACGCACTGGTAATGGGGATCGCAGTTGTCCTGGATGATCCTCTGGTTCCTGCCGTGGTCCGCCACATAGACCGGGAACTCCTTCCTCGTGTAGGACTCCAGCTGCTTGGAGATCATCACCACTTTCTCCAGGTCCTTCGGGTCTCCGAAATCCCCGTTGCTCATGTGGAGCAGGATGACGTCCGCCCCGGCCTCTGACATCAGATACGATGCCACGGGCGAGTCGATGCCGCCCGAGATCAATGCGACTGCCTTCATTCTATCAGTTCCTGTAATAAGCGATTCCATTCGATCCGCTTTGATCTGAGCGATCAGGTTGCAGATGGTCCTGTCATTCATCCCTATGGTGGGCATGAAGACCGGGAGCCCCCCGCTGTCCACTTCGCCGAGCTGCTCCAGGCTGTTACCGGATACGACTCCGAGGGTCTTCTCCGGGAATCCATCCCCGGGATCGAATGTCTTCAGATGGGGATCGTACTTCCTCAGGAGCGATACGTCGCGGTCGCCGCATACCGAGACCTTGCAGCCCCTCTTCATCATCAGCCACGCGGATACCAGCCCGCGGTCGTCGTTAACGTATG
>JAFPVN010000311.1 GCA_017395275.1 Candidatus Methanomethylophilaceae archaeon
ATCCTGGACTCCAGGAAGAAGGGGTTCTTGATGGATTCGAACTGGCAGTCGTAGATGTAGTTGCCGTTGTCGGTGACGTAGGGGTCGGCGCCGTTCATGCGCAGGACGGCCTTGCATCCCTGGGCCTCCAGGGCGTACTTGGTCTTCTTGTGGCCGAACTTGAGGACCTCGACCGGGAGGGGGCATCTGGTGCCGAGGGTCTCGACGATCTTGGTCTCGTCGACGACGATGACCTCCGCCTGCGATGCGGCGGCGACGATCTTCTCCCTGATGAGCGCTCCTCCCAGTCCCTTGATGAGCTGCATGGACGGGTCGACCTCGTCGGCCCCGTCGATGGTGACGTCGATACTCTCCACGTCGTTGACGTCCTCGACGACCAGACCTACGTCCTTGGCGAGCTCCTCGCTGCGGACGGATGTGGCGACGCACCTGATGTTGGTGAGCTTCCCCTCCTTCACGAGCTCTCCGAGATGGATGATGGCGAAGTATGCGGTGGATCCGGTCCCGAGACCGACAATCATGTTGCTCTTGACGTAATCGTCCACGGCCTTCTCGCCGACCGCCTTCTTCATCCCTTCGTTGCTCATAGGAATCCTCCTGTCCCCTAATTAGGCGATATCGTCTTAAATGTGGCGATTCCGCATCCTCCAGTGCGTACCTTAAAGTCCGTTCCCGTACATTCCGTAGGCATGAGGCTCGCCGCGATGTATTCGGGAGGGAAGGACTCCACTTTCGCCATGTACGTGGCGGAGCAGATGGGACACGAGATATCGTGTCTGGTGACCGTATGTCCCGGGGACAGCGCCTCATGGATCTTCCACACCCCGAACCTGTCCGCCGTGCCCGTCATGGCGGAGGCGATGGGGAAGCCCCTCGTGTCCGTTCCCAGCGACGGGAGCGAGGAGGGGGACATGGCCGCGATGAGAGAAGTGTTGTCAGGATTGGACGTGGACGGCATAGTCGTAGGTGCCCTGTGGTCCGATTACCAATGGGACAGGATGAACTCCATATGCGATGATCTGGGTCTTGTGGTCCTGGCACCGCTCTGGAGGAAGGATCAGGACCTGATATACGACGAGATGGTCTCCGCGGGGATAGACGCGGCGATCGTCGGAGTGTTCGCCGAGGGACTCGACGCGGAATGGCTGGGCCGCAGGCTGGATGCGGAAACGAAGCAGAGACTCTGCAGGCTCCGGGACAGGTACGGCCTGAGCATAATGGGCGAGGGAGGGGAGTACGAGTCCATGACGCTGGACTCCCCGATGCACTCCAGCAGGCTGGAGATAAGGTCCTCGGAGAAGGTCATGGAGAGGGACGCCGGCACGCTCCGCGTGAAGGACGTCGTTCTCGTACCGAAGTGATCAAAGGGCGTGGGTCACGCCGTCCAGTATCGCATCGAACTCCGGCAGCTGCTTGGGGACCTCGGACCTCCACTTGAACAGGACCTTCATGTCCTTATCGATCAGATAGAACTCGCGGTTGGTCATTCCCGTGGCCAGATGTCCGGGGCCCACGATGCACTCCCATTCCTTGGCGACGGCCTGTCCCTTGTCGAACAGGAGCTCCCACTTCAGTCCGAGCCTCTGCTTGAACACCTTGTGCCCGTCCATGGGGTTGTCGTTGACCCCGACGAACGTCACACCGAGGGATGCGATCTCCCCGATCCTCTCGTTGAACTTGGTCATGTAGTTGGTGCAGTTGATGCCGAAGTCGCCCACGTAGAAGTTGACGAGGACGGGATTCTTCTTCACCGCTTCGCTCAGACGGAACACGGTGCCGTCTGTGCTCTCCATCTCGAAGTCTGGCACAGTGTCCCCAACATTGTATTTCATGCTTCTTCCTCCTTTGTTCCTCCGGCGGTCATCTGCAGTCCGGAGATGCCTGCTATGATCATTATCACGAACAGCGTCCTGAGCACGGTGAGGGTCTCGTGGCCCGCCGCAACGGACAGTGCCAGCGTGCCTATCGCCCCTATGCCGGTCCACACCGCGTAACCCGTTCCAACGGGGATGCCTCCCTTCAGCGCCATGTTCAGCATCACGGTGCTCACCGCAAGGAACACCAGCGTGACGATATCGTAGTACCATATGGTGAAACCTTCGGAATAGTCCATGGCGGTCGCCCACACGATCTCCATGATCCCCGCGATGAACAGGATGATCCATGCCCTGTCCATCTCAGACGCCTCCCGATGTGAGGTTCAGTCCGACTATCCCTGCGATTATGACCATTATGAGGGCGACCCTAACGGGCCTAACCTGCTCCTTGTAGACGACCATGCCCATGAGGAACGTGAACACCGCGCCTATGCCGGTCCACACCGCATACGACATGCCCGCCCCGATGGTGGTCATCGCCAGGGACAGCAGGTAGACGTCTGCGACCACTATGATCACGGTCGCCGCGGACCAGGGGACGTTCCTGAAGTCCTCGGACCTCCCCATCGTGTAGACCCACATGGGCTCCATCAGTCCCGCGACTATCAGGAGCGGCCATGCAAACGCGCTCACATCCATGCGGGCGTCATGGTCCGAAGACGATATAACATCATCGAACCGACATCGTCGGTTATATATCCTTAAGGGATACGGGCACTCATACGCAGCACGGGTATCCGTCCCTGCTGTCCCGACCTACTGGAATGAGATCATGGTCAGCAACGAGAGAAGCGAGAAGAAGGCCGAGAGGAAAGCTGAGAGGAAGGCCGAGAGGGCCGAGAAGAAGAGGGCCGAGGGCAACTCCGGATACGACGACAGCACGTCCTACCCGCATATGACCCTCTGGTACAGGTTCATCCTCGGGTTCGGCAAGGTGTTCATCCTCCCGTTCCTCTACCGCAAGTTTCACATCGAGACGGAGAAGATGCCCGGGAAGATCAAGGACCCTTCCCTGATAGTCTTCAGCCACGGATGCAACTTCGACCAGTTCGCCGTGATAAAGGGCGTGCCGCCCTACAAGAGGTACATCGCCAGCGATGCCCTCGTCAGGGACAAGAAGATGCGCCTCGCGTTCAGCCTCATCAACAACTTCATCTTCAGGAGGAAGGGGGAGAAGGGGGACAACGTCGTGAAATCGGCGGTCGTCACCATCCAGAAGGGCATCCACGTGGCCATGGCGCCGGAGGGAGGGGAGACCCTCAACGGCGTCACGAACCTCCCGAGGCCGAGGACCGGGGAGATGGTCAAACAGATGAACTGCGGGTTGGTAACATTCCAGATCATCGGTAACTACTTCACCAAGCCCCCGTGGGGACTCACCAGGGCCAAGAACGGGAAGATGTACGGCCGCGTCGTCGGGATCTACTCCAGGGAGGAGGTCCAGAAGATGTCGGAGGAGGAGATCAACGCCCTCATCTACAAGGACCTCTACATCAACCAGTACGACTGGCAGAGGGAGCACATGATCAACTACGACAGGGAGAACCGCGCGGAGTTCGTGGAATATGTGCTCTACGTGTGCCCCAAGTGCGGCGAGATCGGGCACCTCCACAGCAAGGGCGACACCCTGAGATGCGACTGCGGATACACCGTGGACGTGGACGAATACGGTTTCTTCCAGGGAGAGGACAGGGTGTTCGACAACGTCTACGACTGGGATGTCTGGCAGAGGGACCGCATAGTCGAGAGGATGGAGGAGTGGAAGAAGGAACCCGACAAACCTTTCTACACCGACGGTCCCGGCGAGTTCAAGTACCTGGTGGACAACTCCCCCGTGACGCTGGCCTCCAACGCCACGCTGGAGATGGCCCCCAATTACATGAGGGTCTATGCCGACGGATACGAGAAGGTGTTCCCCTACGACGAGATCAGGAGCGTCTCCGTGGCGCACAGGCACGACGTCGTCATCATCCACGAGAACACGTACTACCAGTTCTTCACCGCGATCCCGTCGTCGCCGCAGAAGTACAAGACGGCGATGTACCTGCTCCGCGGAAGGGACCGCATGAGCTTCTGAGAGATTCGCTCGGACAAGAAATCCGTCCGTCTGGCTCATATTAGAAAAATGGTACTGCGGGTCTCCCCGCAGTAATGTGTTTGGTCAGGCTGCGGCATCGACGGTGAACATCTTGATCCTGAAGTTGTCCACCTGTATGCCCTTGCTCACGTTATCCTCGTTGACGTAGGTATCGTGCCAATCGTACCATGTGCCGTCCTTGAGATAGAAGCTCTCGCCGACGTTGACGACCGTCGTCGCATAGATGGCCTTTTTCGAATCGCCGCTGTGCGCCTTGTCGTAACCGAAGTTGTAGTCCGCCACGTAGAGGTCCTTTCCGTCGGAGTCTTTGCTCTTCTCCGTCACCACGATGGAGATCTTGTCATCCTTGGACAGCTGGACGTCCTTGTCGACGATGATCATATGGAATCCCTCGCATCCGAGGTCCTTGGTAATCTCGAAGAGCAGTTCTCCGTCGACGGGGTTCGCATATCCATCTTTGAGCCTGTAGACGCTGATGTTGGTCTCCGAACCGTACATGGAGGTCTTGACGGAGACAGATCTGAGCGTCTCCTTCTCGCCGGTGACGGTGAACACGTTCGCGGACTTGAGGACGTCACCGGATTTCAGGGTCCCCTCCCTCTCCGTGGGCAGGAAGTCGTAGACGTATGTGTTGAACGAGCCCGTGCCCTTGTCGATGTCCTTGGTGAACTCGTAGCTCAGGATGTTGCGCAGGGTCCTGTCGCAGTACGAGATCCAGAAGTATCCGGTGTGCTTCCCTTCCGCGTTGGTTATGCCCCATGCCGCCTTCCCGATGGGCCTCCCGTCGCTGTCGACGGTGTAGTCGGTCTCGGAGCCCCAGCTGTTATTGCACAGCCAGGCACCGTCCTGCTTGGGGGTGTTCTTGAAGTTGGATTTGGAGTAGCCGTCATCCCATCCCACGACCTGTATCGCATGGTTGGAGGTGGCCAGCCTCTCCTCGTTGTTGCTGAACTGGGACCATGTGGCCTCGTTGAACGATCCGTCATCGTCGTCGGAGTAGTAGGACATGGCGAGCCCGTGTCCCGCCTGCAGCTCCTTCTTCATGATGTCGACGATCTTATCGTCCACGCCTGCCCACTTGCTGTCCTTGACATTGAACGGGCTGGGGAGCATGTTGCCGTTCAGCATCGTGTATCCTGCGGTTAGGTTGCGGTTGCTGTAACCGTACTCGTCCGTGGCAGGTATGGTCCAGTCCGTCATCTCCGTGTAGTAGTTGTTGTCCTTGAGCTTGTTCAGCATGTAGTTCCTTGTGGAATTCTTGAAAATCTCTACCGCCTGAGTTACAGCTTCTGGACTGGCTTGTGCAGTCTCTGCGTCGAAGCCATCTGGGAACACATATCCTGCCGCTCTTCTGACATTGATGAAATTATCCAGACTCGTACTCTTTTCGACGAATTCGGCGAAATCATCCCAATCATACGGTTGGACGATATTATCCAGGTATGCCAAGGTGTTCGCCAATCCGGCGGGCTCATCCGCGCCGTTGAACCACTGGTATGCGGTCACCTTGCCTGCTCCCCAGTAGCCGAAGTAGTCCTTGCCGGATTCCTTCACGGGTCCGACACCGGTCGAATACAGCGATGCGGCCATCACGGCCCTTCCCCCGTTGTCGAAGACATCGTCGTCCCTGGTGCTGTTGCTGAGGCGGTATCCCTCTCCGATCTGTGTATCCGTCTCGGCATCGGTCACTGGATGCAGTGCGAACCATGCGAGATGTCTCTCCGACAGGTCGAGCTCCTCGCCGTACGTCTG
>JAFPVN010000312.1 GCA_017395275.1 Candidatus Methanomethylophilaceae archaeon
CGTGCCGGTGGCCATCGACATCAGCGGAAAGGAGGGAAAGGAGAAGATCACGGACAACGCGAACTTCTTCTGCCTCGGTCCGTCCGGCAGCGGCAAGTCGTTCCACATGAACTCCGTCGTCCGCCAGATGTGGGAGCAGGACACGGACATCGTCATGGTCGATACGGGTAACTCCTATGAGGGCCTCTGCGAGTATGTCGGGGGCAAGTACATCAGCTATACTGAGGAGCATCCGATCACCATGAACCCGTTCCGCATCACGCGTGCGGAATACAACATCGAGAAGGTGGGGTTCCTGAAGAACCTCGTGATGCTCATATGGAAGGGTACGATGGGCTCCGTCACGAAGACTGAGGACAAGCTCATCGAGCAGACCATTACGGAGTACTATGAGAATCACTTCGCGGGGCGGATCGATACGCTCTGCTTCAACACCTTCTACGAGTTCAGCGTAAGGCGCATCCCCGAGATCTGCAAGGAGAACAATCTCGTCGGGATCGACCTCGCTGCGTACAACTACCTGATGAAGGACTTCTACAAGGGCGGAAACCATGAGGTGACGCTCAACGAAGACCTGGACACGACGCTCTTCGACGAGACGTTCATCGTCTTCGAGATCGACTCCATCAAGGACGATCCCCTGCTCTTCCCGCTCGTGACGCTCATCATCATGGACCTGTTCATCCAGAAGATGCGCATTAAGAAGAACCGGAAGGTGCTTGTGATCGAGGAGGCGTGGAAGGCCATCGCTTCGCCGATGATGGCCGAATACATCAAGTACATGTACAAGACCGCGAGGAAGTTCTGGGCCAGCGTCGGAGTGGTGACGCAGGAGATCCAGGACATCGTCGGCTCCCCTATCGTCAAGGAGGCCATCATCAACAACTCCGACGTGGTGATGCTCCTCGACCAGAGCAAGTTCCGCGAACGGTTCGACGAGATCCAGTCCATCCTCGGCCTCACAGAGGTGGACTGCAAGAAGATCTTCACGATCAACCGGCTGGAGAACAAGGAAGGACGGAGTTTCTTCCGCGAGGTCTTCATCCGGCGCGGGCAGCGCGGCGCCGTCTACGGTGTCGAGGAGCCGCACGAGTGCTACATGACGTACACGACCGAGCGGTCGGAGAAGGAGGCGCTCAAGATCTACAAGTCCGAGCTCAAGTGCGACCACAGGACGGCCATCGAGGCCTACTGCCGGGACTGGGAGCGGAGCGGTGTCGGCGCACCGCTGGCTTTCGCCCAGAAGGTCAACCTGGCCGGGCATGTCCTTAACCTTCAAGTTCCGAACAGATGAGAAGGCTTGTCGTCTCCATGGTAATCCTTGTGCTCCTGGGCGTCCCCGCGACGCTCAGGGCACAATATTACAGCATCAATATCGACCTGAAGACGGCGGCGGCCATGCAGGCCGCCTACAGCGCCGGTGCTGCCGGGGAGGCTTTCTACAATGAACAGGTGAAGTCTATCCTGGAGCATTACCGGGGTGCGGAGACCGCGGCCGCCGGCATCTTCTCGTCCGAGTACCTCAGGAGAAGGGCCCTCACGGACCTCGGCATCTGGGAGAGCGCCACGGAGAACTGGTACTACCGCCGGATCTACAACATGGTCGCGGCGCGTATCATGCCGAAGGTGTGGACCGTCGCGGGGTTGATGCTCCGTAGCCCTCACAACGCCCTCTACTGGGGCTCGTACCTGGTGAAGGTATGCGACGAGACGAAGGCCCTGTGCATGCAGTTCGAGTCCGTAGTGACCAACAGCACGCTGTCCTTCGGCGACGTCGTCTTCCTCCAGATCAAGGAGGAGATAGCCGAGGTCTTCCGTCTCTCCGGCATCGGAGGCATTGACTTCAAGGCCATCCTCGACGGCTTCGCCGATATCGGGAGCGACCTCACGAAGGAAGACCTGAAGGAGGACCTGGACCAGCTCTACCGCAAAGGAACGGCCATCCTATCCGCCGGTGTCGGCAATCTCGGGGAGGCCCTTCTCCAGACGAGCAATTTCAACGACCTCTTCGAGGGCAGGATCGGCGCGGCTTTCGACATCGTGGAGAACTACCAGGCCCTTTTTGAAGGACTCAAGGACAACGCCGGAGCTACGCTCTACGGCATCCTCGGGGGTGACGCAGCCGTCGCGGATCTCTTCGATGTCAGCGGCTACAACATCACCGAGTGGGCGGACGACTACGCCCGGGAGCTCGTGGGCCAGTACTACCGGCAGCGGTGGTACATCAAGGGCTCTTCCGGGATCGTTTACGAGGAGGTCTTCGATTCCTTCTCGATGGACCTCGCGACCTTCATGGCCAGGATGAACGCCAAGCTCTCCTCCTACAACGACAACGAGGAAGGCGCGTACTACACGCTGGAGAGCGACGCCAAGAACTACTACCAGAC
>JAFPVN010000313.1 GCA_017395275.1 Candidatus Methanomethylophilaceae archaeon
CACAGCCAAAGTGGTGAGGCTATTGCTGGAGCAAGAGTTTGTCATGTTGTACGACGCTGACATCATCGCCGAGTATAAGGATGTGCTGCATCGCACGAAGTTTCCTATTCTTAAGTCTCGGGGGTGGGGGCCTGGAGGCCCTCGAACGCCGTCCCCTCCACTGGGATCAGCGGCAGAATGTTCACGGTGTACGCCCCGCGGGACTTCACGTACCTGACCAGGTCCGGGATGTGGGAATCGTTGATGCCGGGAATCATGACGATGTTGATCTTCACCACCATGCCCAGCGCCACGCACTCCTCCAGACCCCTGGTCTGCATCTCCAGTAGATGCTCTGCGGCCTCCCTTCCCTTGGACGCCTTCCCGTCCTTCGTCACGAAGGAGTATATCCTCTCCCCGATCGCGGGATCGCAGGCGTTCATGGTTATGGTGACGAACCTCACGCCCAGGTCGTACAGCCTCCTGGCGTTGCCTGGAAGTGCCAGACCGTTGGTGGATATGCACATGGTGAGCTCGGGGAACCTCTCGTGCACCAGCCTAATCGTCTCGAAGGTGGCCTCGTTGGCCATGGGATCGCCGGGTCCCGCGATGCCTATGACCCTGAGCTCGGGTATCTGAGAATAGACGAAAGCGACCTTGTCGCAGGCCTGCTGGGGGGTAAGGACCTCGCTGGTCACGCCCGGCCTGGACTCGTTGCTGCAGTCGTACTTCCTGTTGCAGTAATTGCACTGGATGTTGCATCTGGGCGCCACCGGCAGGTGCATGCGCGCGAACCTGCGGTGCGCCTCCTCGTCATAGCAGGGATGCTCCGCCAGCACCGATTTCAGAGACTGATCCATGGATTCACTTGATCTCTATGGGTCCCTTCTCCCAACCGACCATGTCGTGGAGCGTGACGGTGTCGACGATGTCAGATACGGCCTTATCAATCTTTGTCCAGAGCATGTGGGCCTTGCAGTTGACGGACCTGTCGCAGCTCATACCTCCGCTCACCACGCAGTCGATGGACAGGTTCCCCTCCATCGCCCTGATGATAGAGCCGACGGTGATCTCGCGCGGATCCCTGGCGAGGGTATAACCCCCCCTCGGTCCGCGCATGGAGTCCACGAAACCGGCGCTCTTCAGTACGATCATTATCTGCTCCAGGTATTTTGGGGAAATATCCTGGCAGCTGGCGACCTCCTTTATCCTGACCGGCTTGTCCGGATTCTCGGCAAGCTGGAGCATCATCCTCAACGCGTAACGACCCTTCGTTGAAACTAGCACAAATACCCCTCCGGTTGAATATGGAACTATTTCCTATTAATATATAGTGGATTAGGGAAACTTAGGTCATCCTCAATATCTGGATGTCACTGCCCAGTGGGTGCGGGCTCCAATCCTACCATCTTGAATGCCACGAGGAGGTTGTTCTCGAAGTTCCACTGCTCGTCGATGTGCCTGTTGAAGTCCCTCATGGATATGCACAGCCACACGATTATGAACAGTCCGAAGGTCACCAGGCTCAGCACGATCAGCAGATAGACGTTCCTTCCTCCGATGACCTGCCCGTATCCGACCATGGATACGCCCATGGTCTCCAGCACCCTCACGGTCGCGTCGGAGAAGCGGATGAACTTCTTCTCATGGCGCCTCGGGAAGTTGATGTTCACCAGGATGATGCATAGACCCAGCACGAAGGAGATGACCACCAGCCACATCGCCAGCCTGTCGGGGTCGTCGGTGAGCCCCCTCGCGTAGATCAGCGCCCCGAACGCCGCCGGGAACAGCGTGGCGAAGAAGAACAGGAACAGGATGAACTGCTTCGTGGTGCCCGGTATCAGTCCCCTCATGATTTGGATGTCGCGGTTGTCCTTCCCTTCCGGGTGATGCTCCTCCAGGAAGTCGCAGACGTCCGCCATCAGGCTGGCGTCCCTCTTGTTGTGCTTGTTCACCCTGGTGGCGAGCACGTACATCATCGCCAGGACCAGCCCAGAACCAACGATCGCGATGCTGAACGAACGGACGTCCTCGGCGTCCTCAAAGAATATGCCCCTGTAGAAAGCGACGAACGTGTAGATCACTATGACGGCGAACGCCATCGTGGGATAGAGCCGCATGTCGGTCTTGTTGCGACGGTCGATGTCGCGCCTGACCCTGTACAGGGCGGTGTCGCTCTCCATGCATTCAAGGAAATCTATTAACCATAAATACGTTATCGATGACCGAATGGGTCTGTTAGGAAGGGTCGGCGCCTGGTTCTGGCGCGGATTGAAGAAGGCTTTTTCGACGGCCGAGCACACAACCAACACCACTGTGACGTGGATCAGGGACAACGCCACCGAATCCAGGCTTCAGTTCAGGGAGATCAGACGCGACTTCTTCGCCAGTTTCAAGAAGATCGAGAAGAAGAAACCGCCGAAGATCCTGTACCTGATCGAGTTCGTGAGCCTGCTGGTGGCCACGCTGTACCTGCTCAGGCTGTTCGACAGCCTCCCGTCGCTCAGGGAGGACATGACCACCGGAAGGGCGCTCCTGTCGATGGTGATCGCCGGGTTCATGTTCGGCCAGTACATCTTCCATGTGATGGCGGTCTTCAAACTGTCGTCCGGACTGAAGATGGCCTGGGCGTCGATGATGAGGACCTCCTGCAACTACATCATCCTGATGATCATCACCGAAAGCAGTCTGATGACCATCATCCCGCTGCGCATGATGACCTATCCCTCATGGATCCTGGTCGTGGTGATGTTCGTGGTGATAGTGCTGATGTTCCTCGGGAAGGTCAGGGACTTCTTCACGCCCGCCTATGCGGAACAGGTGCCTCTGCGCGACTGGGTCATGTACATCCTGTACCAGGATCCCTTCAAGAACCAGGAACTCACCGCATCCGGGACCGGATCCGACAGTCAGTGACGGTCCCGCCGGCGTCCCGATTTCTTTATATTAAGAAGAGCATGTGCGCGTAACCAAGGTGAGCCCATGCTAGTTACCGCACACATCTACGTCCGCGATGTCCCCGGCCAGCTCGTAGCTGCGCTGGAGCCTATGTCCACAGTCAACGCCAACATCATCGGCGTCGTCCACAGCCGTGAACAGACCATCAGCGGAAGGATCGCGGTCGACCTCACCTTCGACATCGATCCCGATTCCATCGAGGTACTCAAGAACATCTGGGTATCCAAGGATGTCGTCGTGGCCAAGAGAGGCTCCGTCATCGACCTGCACAACACAGCGTTCATGGTCATAGGCGACGTGAACGCTGCGGGCATGGACGAGATCATGGACTACGCCAGAGGGAAGGTGGGGATCGAGACATGCGACATCAGGCTCTCGTCCAGATCCTCCGGGAACAACACCGCCCTGGTATCCGCCAGCGTCAAGAGCGAGGAGGACATGGACACCCTCAGCAGGATTGTGGCGGAGAAGTGCAGGGAGAGGGGTTACACCTACATCAGGGGGGTGGAGTGATGAAGATCTTCATCTCCGGATTCGGAACGGTCGGACAGGGATTCCTGGAGACCATACTCATCAAGAAGCCCTACATCCAGCAGAGGTACAGCGAGCTGATCAGCGTCGTCGGCGTATGCGACTCCAAGAGCTACTCCGTGGACACCAAGGAGATCTGCGGCATCTGCGCACTGGGCAACAAAGCCACCGGAGGCATGTGCGGCCACGAGCTCAGGAACGGCAAGAGCACCGTCGAGATCATGGAGATGGTCAACTTCGACATCCTGGTGGAATGCACCCCCACGAACCTCGTGGACGGGGGCGACGGATACAGGAACATC
>JAFPVN010000025.1 GCA_017395275.1 Candidatus Methanomethylophilaceae archaeon
AAGGGACACGTCGGCGTTAACGATTGGTACACTGTCGACGTGGACGTCACCGACGGACAGTTCGTCATGCCCGATATGGGCGTGTACTTCTCCAACATCCCGATCGGACCCGACGGGATCAAGAAGAACTCCCAGGACGAGACACTGAAGCCGATGGAGATCGGTATCGCGGCGGCTGTCATCGCCGTCGCCGCACTCATGCTGCTCCTGACCCTCAGAAGGCACTGAAACTATTGGGGGCCGGCACATGCCGGCCCCTACTTCCATTCTTTTTGATTTGTCCGATACTTGACGCTGACCTTCTCCGACGGACGGTCAGCATCCCGAATACGGACACCCGTCGACTGTCCGCCGATGGTCAAAACGATGCGCCAGAAACAAGGCAGACAACCGCTGTCGGATTTCGGACAACAGGTTTATATCCCTCCCCTTGATGGGTAATCCCGATAATATAAGGTGAATCAGATGAAGAGAATAGGCATCATCGGAGGAACGGGTTACACGGGAGGTGAGCTCGCACGTCTGCTGTGCGTCCACCCCGGAGTCGAGATCGCGTCAATGACTTCGCGTCAGAACGCGGGCAGGAGGGTCTCGGACGTGCACACCTACCTGAAGGGCTATGCCGATCTCGAGTTCACCGAGAAGGTGTCCGACGATGTGGACCTTGTGTTCGTAGCAACGCCGCACGGTGTCGCCATGAGCGAGATCCCCGGACTGTTGGAGAAGGGCATCAAGTGCATCGACCTCTCGGGGGACTATCGCATGCACGACGTCCCCACCTACGAGAAGTGGTACGGCCACACCCACACCGACATCGAGAACCTCCAGAAGGCCGTGTACGGGCTCCCGGAGCTGTTCCGCGACAAGCTGAAGGGAGCGGACCTGGTAGCCAACCCCGGCTGCTACGCCACCGCCACCATCCTCGCATGCGCACCGCTGATGAAGGCGAAGCTGGCGCACCGCGATATCTTCGTGGATGCGAAGAGCGGCACGTCCGGAGCTGGCATGGTCCCCTCCGCACGCACCCACCACGCGTTCTGCGGGGAATCCGTGATCCCTTACAGCGTGGGCAAGCACCGCCACACCCCCGAGATAGAGATGGCGCTGAACATGTTCTCCGGAATCGAACCGGAGGTGCTGTTCGTGCCCAACCTCCTCCCGATCGTACGCGGGATACTGTCATCCTGCTACTTCACATTGAACGACGGCGTCGCTGCCGAGGACGTCGTGTCCGCTTACGAGAAGCAGTACAAGGACGAGAAGTTCGTTCACTTCGTGGACGAGCCCTCCATCCGCGCCACTGTCGCCTCCAACCACGCCCAGGTGGGCGTCAAGGTGTTCGGAGGGAAAGCCGTGGCATTCGGCGCCATAGACAACCTGGTCAAGGGGGCCTCGGGTCAGGCGGTCCAGTGCATGAACCTCATGCTCGGACTGGATGAGGCCATGGGACTCGACATGCCCGGACTGGGGGTATGAACATGATGGAATTCATCGACGGCGGAGTCACGACTCCGGAAGGATTCAAGGCAGTGGGCGTCCACAGCGGTGTCAAGTACCGCTCGCTGGACCTCGGACTGCTCAAATCGGAAGTGCCCGCGAGCGCATTCTGCGGATTCACGAGCAACAATGTAAAAGCGGCACCCGTGCAGGTGATGATGGCGGAGAACTCCCCCACCCTCACCGCCGTGGTGGTGAACAGCGGTAACGCGAACGCCCTCACCGGACGCCGCGGGATCGAGGATGCGAAGACCATGAAGAGCTGGGTCGCCACGGAACTGGGCATCGACCCCGTTCAGGTGGGGGTCATGTCCACCGGACTCATCGGGCGCTTCCTAGACATGCACAAGATCAAGTACGGCATCAGCCGCGCCTGCAGGGAACTGAAGGTCGGACGCACCGCGGACGACCTGCTGGCCCAGGCGATAATGACCACCGACACGATCAAGAAGGAGTGCGCCGCACGCGTGCGCCTCTCCGACGGGACCATGGTGTACATCGGCGCCATATGCAAGGGCAGCGGTATGATCGCTCCCCACATGAAGGTGCTCCACGGTACCACCCTGTCAATGATCACCACCGACGCCCGCCTCTCCCCCGCGTTCCGCGAGAAGTGGCAGGCGATCCTGGACGATTCCTTGAACATGGTCTCCGTCGACGGCGACCAGTCCACCAACGACACGTCCATCCTCCTGGCCAACGGAATGGCCCGCGGAGGACTTGCGGACGACGATCCAGCATTCTTCGAGGCTCTCAAGGCGGTCATGACCAAGATCGCCCGCACCGTCGCCATAGACGGCGAGGGAGCGTCCAAACTCATCGAGGTCAAGGTCAACGGAGCGGAGAGCGACGAGGACGCGCGCAAGGTCGTTAAGTTCATCATCAACTCGCCCCTGGTCAAGAGCGCGATATTCGGATCCGACCCCAACTACGGCCGTATCATGATGGCCCTGGGGAACAGCGGGGCGAAGTTCGACATCGAAGAGGTACAACTGGTGATCAAGGGAGGGGAGATGGAGGTCCCCATCCTCCAGTCCGGTGCACCCGTGTTCGAGGAGGAGCGCTCCGTCGAGACGGTCCGCATGGCCATGGACAACAAGGAGGTCACCATAGAGATGGACCTGGGCGTCGGGGAGTACTCGGCAATCGGCTGGGGCTGCGACCTCACCTACGATTACGTACGCATCAACGCAGAGTACGCGACGTGATAGCATGGATGACGTGTTCGTGCTGAAGTTCGGCGGCAATGCCATCAAAGGAAAGGAGGACCTCGACCGCCTGTCGAAGGAGGTAGCCGGCCTGATCAAACAGGGAGCTAAGATCATCATGGTCCATGGCGGAGGTCCCGAGATCAACGCCGAGATGGAGAGGTTGGGCCTGGAACCGAAGAAGGTCGCCGGAGTGAGGATCACCGACGACAGGACCCTCGAGGTCGCTGAGAAGGTGCTCAGGCAGATCAACGCCGATGTGGTGGAAGCAATGAGGGACAACGGCATCACCGCCGTAGGTCTCCCGGGATACCACGTCGCCGCCTTCAGGAGGAGGGAACCCTACACCGTCGTTGAGAACGGGAAGGAGGTGACCGTCGACCTGATGAACGTCGGCGACGTGACCGAGGCCAACATCGAGGTGCTGGAGGACCTGCTGTCCAACGGCGTGACCCCCGTCGTGTACCCCATCGGGGAGGATTCCGAGGGAAGGCATCTCAACATCAATGCGGACACCATGGCGGCGGGCATCGCCGCAGGCATCAGATGCAGGGAGATGATCCAGATAACCGATGTGCCAGGCATCCTGCTTGACATCGACGATCCCGACTCGCTGCAGTCGGAACTGACCCTTGCGGAGGTCGACCGCCTCATAGCGGAAGGGACGATATCGGGCGGCATGGTCCCCAAGGTGGAGGCCTGCAGGAAGGCACTGAAGGCCGGCGTGTCCAAGGTGCGCATGGTCAACGGCAAGGACAAGAGAACGATAGTATCCGACGTGATGCAGGAAGGAGTGCGTCACGGTACGGTCATAACGGAATGATAACATGCAATTTGAAGAAGTGAAATCGCTGGGAGAGAAGTACCTCTTCCAGAACTACGG
The DNA here is from genome assembly GCA_017395275.1 of Candidatus Methanomethylophilaceae archaeon. Taxonomy (GTDB): domain Archaea; phylum Thermoplasmatota; class Thermoplasmata; order Methanomassiliicoccales; family Methanomethylophilaceae; genus SIG5. Next base: position 3,589 of record JAFPVN010000025.1, read on the forward strand.
ACGCCTGGACGTGGCGTTCGAATACGGCAAGGGGATGTACCTCTACGACGCACAGGGCAAGGAGTACATGGACCTCGTGGCGGGCATAGCGGTATGCTCCCTGGGATACTCCCACCCCAAGTGGGTGAATGCCATGCAGGAGCAGGTCGGGAAGCTGATCCACGTCTCCAACCTCTATCATGTCAAGGAGCAGGCCGTCGCCGCTGAGGCGGTGGCATCGATCACCCCCGGCAACCTGAACAAGACGCTGTTCGTCAACAGCGGTGCGGAGGCCAACGAGGCCGCACTGAAGCTCGCCGTACGCGCCACCGGGCGCAAGAAGATCCTGTCCGCACTGAACTCGTTCCACGGACGCACGGCCGGATCGCTGGCGGCAACAGGCCAGACCAAGTATCAGGACACCTTCCAGCCCCTGATGAACCTGGACAGCTTCCGCTACTACGATTACGGCGATGCCGAATCCGTGAAGAAGCTGATCGACAAGGACACTGCGGCGCTCATCGTCGAACCCATACAGGGAGAGGGCGGTGTGCGCACTGTGGATCCGGAATTCTTCAAGGCGGTACGCGACCTGTGCACAGACAACGGCGCGCTGATGATCGTCGACGAGGTGCAGACCGGTATCGGACGCACCGGGAAATGGTTCGGAATCGAGAACTTCGGCGTTGTGCCCGATATCATCTCGATGGCAAAGGCCCTGGGTGCAGGAGTCCCCATAGGCGCGATCTCCACATACGACGATCTTGCCAAGGTCATGACGCCCGGTTCCCACGGGACCACGTTCGGCGGCAACCCGCTGGTGACTGCATCCGTCAAGGCGACCATCGACATCATGAAGGAGGAGAAGCTGGTGGAGAACTCACGCGATACGGGTGCATACCTGAAGCAGCAGATCCAATCCATAGACTCCGACGAGATCGTCGAGGTCCGCGGATACGGGCTGATGGTCGGTACGGAGATGAAGACCAAGGCCAACGACTTCAGGAAGTACTGCCTCGACAACGGCGTTCTGGTGAACGTTTGCCACGGCAACACCGTCCGCATAATCCCTCCGCTCATCATGGGCAAGGAGCACTGCGACAGGGTCGTCTCGCTGATGAGGGCGTTCCTGAACGCCTGATCCCGACGGCCTGCGGCCGTTCCACAAACCCCTTCCATTACCTTTTCGCTTTCATTTTGTATATCTGGCACATGACTGATTCGGTTTTTGTGGGGTTACCCCTCCCTCTGATGTTTATATAGTCTTACAGGCTAGAACGGATGTGAACGGGCCGGCCAGTGTAACGGCCCCGACAGATGGGACAGATAATCATCCACGTTGACATGGACGCCTTCTATGCGTCCGTCGAGATCCGCGACGACCCGTCGCTGAAAGGCAAACCGGTGATCATCGGCGCCATGCCCGACGAGAGGGGCGTGGTGTCCACGTGCAGCTACGAGGCCAGAGAGTTCGGCGTGAGGTCCGGGATGAACATCAAGGAGGCGTACCGCCTCTGCCCGCAGGGCATCTATATGCATCCCGACTTCCGCAAGTACTGGGATGTGTCTGAGAAACTGCATGCGATATGGGACCCGTATGCGACATCCTCCGAACCCATAGCGTTGGACGAGACATATCTCGATGTCACCGAGACCGCAGGTGATTTTGACCGTGCGATAGAGATGGCACATGAGATCAAGAAGCGCACATTCGACGATCTGGGTCTTGTGTGCTCCATAGGCGTGGCGTACAGCAAGTCCGCTGCCAAGACCGCCAGCGAGGAGACCAAACCCAACGGGTTCTTCGTCATCAGGACGAGGGAGGACTTCGTAGAACTGATGAGGGAGCGCAACGTCAGGGAATTGTTCTCGGTCGGTCCCCAGACCGCCAAGAGGCTGGAATCCATCGGGATAACGAAGATAGGCGATATCGCTCCCCGCAGGAAGGACGTGGAATCCGCCCTGGGGAAACAGGGATCCTTCCTTGTGGACCTGTCCCAGGGGATAGACAACAGGAAAGTGGTCGCATACAATCCGGAGGATGCGAAATCCGTCAGCAGGGAGCTGACCTTCCAGAAGGATACGGACGATTACGTCCTTATCATGGATCTGATACTCCTGCTGGCCATGAGCGTGGAGAAGAGAGCGTCCGACTACGGGCATACCGGCGGCGGGGTGCAGCTGAAGGTGACGTATTCGGACATGAAATCGATAACCCGCTCCATGACGGGAGGGATCTACGATGATGCCCTGTCCATCGCCAAGGGTGCATGGGAACTGCTGCGCAACATCCCCAGAAGATCCATCAGGCTCGTGGGCGTTGGAGTGTTCAACTTCAGCGAGAGCAGGAGCAGGCAGACCACCCTGTTCGACGAGGGAAGGCCTCCGGAGAACGAGTTGGACCATTATCTCGAGAGGATGCACAGAAGGTACAACTTCGACTTCGTCAGGAACAAGGAGGTGCTGTACCGCGGTGAGAGCCTGCACGGCATCGCCGAACACATGAGGCTACGCAGGAACAGAACGCGATGATGCGCTTCGAATCGAAAAGGTCAATAACCCCTACTATAGCATCTATCAATAAACTGTTGATTTATAAACTATTTAAACAAGAGACCAGAATATAATGAATAATGGCCGGCCGACAATATCGCTCGCATGATGCACATGCATCATGCGGGCACCTTAGCCAAGTAATATAATTCTTGAGAAATGTTGTGCGATTCAAACTCTCTTAACCCAACGGAGAATGAACCGCATGTACTACGTAGGCATTGACTACCATAAATCTGTCGCTGTCGCCTGCATTATCGACGGCAAAGGAAAGGAACTTGAGACCATCGAACTGCCTTCCACCCCGGAAGGGATGGACATGCTCATCGGCAAGATGGGCAAGAAGAAATTCAAGGTACTCGGAGAGGCGTTCACATATTCGATCGATCTCCACAACCACCTCATCGGCAAAGGAGTATCCAGCGAGCTGGTGCGTCCGACCGACCTGAAACTCATAACCCACAGCAAGAAGAAGACGGATAAGAACGATGCGGCGACCATCGCCTGGTACCTCAGGATGAAGGAAACAGATCAGATTAAACTCAATTATTCCTTCATACTGAGGGACAAGCAGCTGGAATTCAGAAGCGTATGCCGTCTCAGAGAGAAGATATCCGATCTCAAAGGACAAATGAGCCAGCAGATAAAATCACATATGCGCTGCAACGGCGAGTACCTGCCGGTCAAGGAATTCGGCGACAATCCCAAGATGTCCGTCAAGAGGGTACAGAAGTACATCATCGAGAATTTTGACGGCGATTTCACTCTCCAGGAATATCTCCGCGAGTACATTTATCTCGAGGAGAGATCCAAAGAGGTCGAGAAGGAGATGACCAGATTCGAATTCGACAAGGAGGCGGTTCGCCTCCTCGAGACGATTCCCGGCATCGGAGAACTCTCGGCCATGGAGCTGATGTCCATGATAGTGGATATCAGTAGATTTCCGAGTTCGGACGTGATGCGTGCGTATTTCGGGATGGCCCCGAAGGTACGTGACAGCGGTGACGACGTCAACCACGGTCACGTGACTAAACAGGGCGATCCGATGATGAGGCATGTTGCGGACCGCGTAGTCAGATTGCATCTGATGCACAGCGATGAATCCGTGATAAGGAAGAGTTACGAATCCGTGAGGAAACGTTCCAACCACGGTGTGGCCATGATGGCGGCCTCGAACAAGCTGCTGGATGTGATCTTCTCGGTACTGTCCAACAAGAAGCCGTACTACTGCTGATCCGAACCTCGTCTCAGGAATCGTACCGGAACACACCGCCGATCACAATCCTCAAAGGTATCTAGCAGTCCGTCTGCGCCATGAAAAAGGGGTAAAAGAAAGATCTGCGGTTCTGGGCGACAGGCCATAGAGCAGGTTCACTCTGCGGAAAGAAAAGGCCCCGTTCCGAAGATATGATTGACCTGAGGAATCCAGGTTACATCCCAATAGATGTAACAATAGCGAATGCTTTATTCACGTCACGTGATTACGTATCATAATCGTGCGATATTGTCTCAAGAAAGATACCGAGTTCATGGATCCGACGATGGCGAAGAAGGATGTGGGTATTGATCTCGGACTCGAGAATATGGTAACGATGTCGGACGGAACGGTGATACCGAACGACCGCACGTACAGGAAGAAGGAGAGGGAATTAGCCAACGCCCAAAGATTATTGTCGGAATGCGAGAAGGGTACCCCCGAATACTACAAGAGACTGGGCAAGCTCTCGCACAAATACAAAAAGACGAGGAATCACAGGAAGGACATGTTCCACAAGATATCCAGGGAACTGTCCGTCCGTTACGGGAACATAGCCATGGAGGATCTCTCCGTCAAGGAGATGGCGGAGG
>JAFPVN010000314.1 GCA_017395275.1 Candidatus Methanomethylophilaceae archaeon
GACGAATGGGCCAAGAAGATCCTTACCTATGTATCCGAACACTGTCCGAAGACATACGGATTCGATTCGGTGGATATGTCCGACATGGGCATCAGCTACAATCTGGCGGACAAACACTTCGAAAAATACTGCGAGGAGTCGGGCTACTATCCGCCTTATGAGAAAGACGAAGAGACCAATATCTGCGGGAAGACGGTATGGGAGAAGCTCGACGAACTTACGGACGATCAGCTCATAATCAAGACAGTCAAGACCAAACGCGGTATCGCGGAGATCCTCAGATTCATCCATGGTTACGATATGTCTGAAAAAGCAACTTCGGCTTGGAGCGAGGTCCCTCCCGAGACATGGCTGAGGAAGATAGTCAGATACCTGAAGAAACAGGGGCTGGACCGCGACGCCATCGAAGACAGTCTCGCCCAATACGGTGTCGAGATCATGTTCCCCATTTACGATGACCTCCCGTATTACGAACCCGATGACGTCCTCGACGAGATCGCCGGGCCCTGTGAGGGCCGCCCGGTCGCCGAGAACATACCCAAGCGCATCCTCGGAAGGCCGCTCGTGAAGATCACGGATTATCCATCCATCGACATCCCCGCCGATATAGCGGAGATGTCCCACGATTCGATGGTCATCGAGATAGTGAAACTGTCCAGATATCTCTCGGATGTCAGGAATGCCGTTTCCGGTATGGATGATGAGGACAAGGTAAGACCGGATGCGTGGATGCTCTTCGATCCCTCTGACTATTGGTATGATAAGATCGAATCACAATTGGAGAAGGGTCGCAGCATACACTGCTACGGTGTTTCAACGGATGCGCTGGAGAGCAGACATCCGGGCGATGACGAACACATCGAATATCACTGGGCAGGCACTGGGGATAACGATTACTCGTCCATAGAGAACGAGTTCACGGCCGACCCCTGGAGATTCCTCGACATACAGGACGACGCCTACCTCAGATACAGGCTGACCGTTCTGAGAGAAGAGACAGATGATGTGAAGGATCACATCAGGGCGATTCGGAAATGACGGGCCCCAGGTGCCCGCTGTGCGATATGTGGCCGACGATTGGTGCATAGGCGGTAAGAAGATGACATGGAACCTCGCGTTCGATAAAATGATGGAGATCAAGAACAGATACGAAGAGCTGTTCGGTAAAGAGAATGAATACGACGGCGACAACTGGCTGCTGCATTGGGTAGACAGGATAGGCATCAAGGAATACAAGGAAATCCTGAGCGAATTGATAATCAAACAATCCGGGGACCTTGTCCTTCTGCACTATCGCATACCCCATGAGATAGACGGGAAGGATTACTTCGAGGCTTACGGAGGGATCCTCGCTGAATGCAGAAGTCTGGTCATGGATCTAAGGGCGGAGTCGATGGTCCTCACTCCATTCAGGAAGTTCCGCAATCTGGGGGAGTGCGATGAGACCTCGGAGGAAAATGTCGCCGAGCGTCTCAGGAATGCCACGGTCATCGAATTCTCGGAGAAACTCGACGGGTCGATGCAGAGTGCACGCATCGTCGATGGGACACTGGTGATGTCCGGAAGCAGGACATTGGACAGGAATGAGTCCTTCAGACTGGACGGCGGGTATAGATACGTTCTGTCGCATGAGAACTATGTCAGGATGCTGTCGGAGAACTCCGATCTCACATTCATATTCGAAAGCATTTTCAAGAACGACCCGCACGTCGTCAGCTATGAGGATGAGGGGTTGTATCTCGTCGTCATAAGGGATTCGAACGACGGCAGGGAATATGATTACAGAGAAGTCATCGATATGGCTGCTGGCTATTCCGTTCCGACGACATCTTTGTACGGATTCTCCTTCGGTGAAGCACTGGGGTTCCTTTCTTCAGCTTCCGGCAGAGAACACGAGGGGTTCGTCCTGAATGTAGATGGCTTCAGGGTCAAGATGAAATCGGATGATTATGTCAGGATCAACAACTGGATATTCAGACTCAAAGATGACAGCGTGCTGTTGAAAACCGTTCTTGCAGGAGAGATCGACGATATCATACCGAAACTGCCGCAGGAATTCAAGGAAGATGTCATCAAACGCACCCGGATGATAACGGACGCAATCGAATGCAGGAAGGCAACCGTTGAGAACTACCTCCGCCTGATGGAATCACAGGGATTGACTGAGAAGAAGGACGCGATGATATGGATCCACGAAAATGTGCCACGTCCGTTTGATGTGATGGTCCGTTGCAGATACCTCAGGCAGAACGTGGATTACACCAAAGGGATTACCATGAAGGAAATCCATCAACGTAGTCGGGTTGAAACGGTGAAGGATAGAGAGATCGATGAATGATGGTGGGGCATAAATGGATGATATCATGAAAATCCCGTTCTCCGAAGTCAAGGAAGACGCACTGAAACAGATAGAGGACACTATCCGCCGTATGGGGGGAAAAGGGGGAAAGAGGTATCTTGAAGATACTTGCCGCAACGACCGTTTCGATCCAGAATCGGTACGGATGTCCGATTACTGCATGGGAGACAAGTGGGATAGGGAATTATTGACCTCGATTCACAAGTCCGCATTGGAGATAAACCGTGCGACTGGACCCAGTGACCTCATCGAGTATTCTTCCAGGATTCTTAATAGGAAGGTCTGCGACAGCTATTATGGCGAACTGACGGCATTATGCAACGGCACACTGCTCATAATAAACGATACCGTGTATTCATGCTGCTGTGAGAGATTCGCCCGCGAGATAGCATACGGGAAAGGATTCATCATGAGGAGCCAATTCTTCCCTGTCTCCGATGGTGAGA
>JAFPVN010000315.1 GCA_017395275.1 Candidatus Methanomethylophilaceae archaeon
CATGCGGAGAGGGCGTTCAGGAACGGCACCCACCGTTCGAAAACGTTCCTCACCGAGACCATAATGTATATCGCAGGCGAGAGGCAGGCTGGACGCGCACTGAAGAAGATGAGGCCCGTCTCCGATTCCGAGCCGAGGGTGGCCGTCCTCTTCGACATAGACGACCCCAAGCTGGAGGATATCGGTCTGGTGCGCGACGATTCCGTAGTCGGGGGGACCCCGGAGAAGGCGGAGGCGATGGGTCTGGACACCCACGGCCTCGACGTCACGTACGACGAGCTGGCGCTGGAACTCGTGGCCATGCTCGATGTAGAGAAGATGTGATCACTCGCGCTTGGACTTCTTCTTCCAGGCCTTCACCTTGTCCTTGGTGATACCTATCTTCCTCAGCCTGGAGACGGCGTTGCGCTGTGCCTCCTTGTCGTCGCTGGTGAGGTCAAGATATCTGACGGCCATGTCCATGACCAGATCGACGTACTCCGATTCGTGGAGTTTGCTGGAGACGATTATGTCCATCGCCCTGCCCATGTCCGCCACGACGTCGTCGAAGTCCTCGGCCTCCTGGGCCCTGTGGACCAGGCACTTGACCTCCATGGAGGCCTCGGTGGCGTTGACGGGCTCGGAGTACCTGACGATCATGTCGTTGAGGTCGTCGGTCCTGTCGTAGGGATGGAGGCCGTTGGCGAGACGGTGCTCGTAGCGCACCATGGTGAAGGTGTCGCGGAGCATCGGGATCCTGTCCCCGCATGCGTCAGCTATGGTGTACATGGAATCGATGATCGTGTCGAAGGAATCGTCCGGGATGCTGTCGAACATCGTGAAGAGGAACATCATCAGATTGTCCAATGTGTCCTCGGTGACGCCGGGGGACGAGACTATGGGCTTCCATTCCTCGGCCACCCTGTCCACCAGGGCCGGTATGTCGTCGGCCTTCCCCAGCAGCATGGCGATCAATGCCATGCCCTCCCAGTAGGTGCTGCGGTACATCTCCGACGCGCCCTCCGGCCTGACGGGTTCGGCGGCCTTCAGCCTCTCGTATTCGGATACGATCCTGTCCCTGACGGCGCATTCCCTGTCCCTGACGGTCTCGGCGCACATGCTCAGTATGCCGACCGAGGTGGTGCCGTCTATGCCCGGGAGGATATCCAGTATCCTCCCTATGTATCCGTGGACCTCCTCCTCGGGCATCTCGCCCTCGGACGCTATGGTGAAGAAAAGATGTATGCATCCGAACATCGGGTCGTCCTCGGCGTCCCCGGTCCCGTTCGGCAGCGATCTGAGAGTGAGATCGAGGGCCTCGCGGACGCAGTCCATGGCCTTCGCCGTGTTCCTGGTCCCGCGGTAGTCTATGCCGGTCTCGCACAGCAGGTGTATCCTCTGCACGTCGGCGGTGAGGGCATCGGGGTACTGCGAGGGATCGAACCTGTGGAGCAGCGTGGCCGAGTTCGTCTCCGCGTTCATGATGTAGGGGATGTCGGTATCGGACACGATCCATCCGTCGACGCTCTTCATGACGGAGAACTGTCCGCATCTGGGACATTCGAAGGTGACGGTGTCCCCCTCCTTCACCCCCCTCATGAGGACGGTGGGATCCAGCGGGAGGGACTTGCCTCCGCACTCGGGACAGTAGCTGCTGCTCATGCGGTCGATGAACCTCTCCAGCTCCGCCGTCATCCTGGCGGACCGTCTGCCTCTGCTCTGAACCATCGGGAGGGTTATGCCCGTCAACGTATAATATAAAATGTCCCCCGGAAGGGGGGTAATCGGTTTCACTCGTCGGGGACGAACTTGTATCCGTAGTGGATGACGCCGTCGGGACCGTCGGTCTTGATCTTCCTGAGCACGGCGCGGACGGGCATGCCTATCCTCACATCGGCGGGATCCACGTCCACCAGCTGCGCCGAGATCATGATCCCGTCGGTGGTCTTCACCATCGCCACGGCGTAGGGCTTCAGCTTGGTGGTGAAGTCCGGCGCGTCGTGGATGATCGAGAAGGTGTACACCTCCCCCTTGCGGGATATGCTGTAGGGCTCCATCTTGCCGATGCTCTCCCTGCGGCACACGGGGCACATGTTGCGCTTGGGGAAGTAGACCTTGCCGCAGCAGGGGCACTTGGATCCCTCCAGGTTGTACCTTCCGGGGATCTCCCTCCACTCTTTTGCCACGGATGACATCAGATCGCCTCCAGTATGCTGACGGTGACGGCGGAACCTATGCCTCCGACCGACTGGGCGAGCCCGTATTTGGCGTTCGCTACCTGTCTCTGGTCCGCGGAGCCTCTGAGCTGCTCGGCGATCTCCACGATTTGGGCGACCCCGGTGGCACCGATGGGGTGTCCGCGGGCCTTGAGGCCTCCGGAGGTATTGATGGCGATCTTGCCTCCGATCCTGGTCTCCCCGTCCAGGACCGCCTTGCCAGCCTTTCCGCGCTCGAAGAACCCGAGGTCCTGCAGGGCCATGATGCCCGATACGGTGTAGTTGTCGTGGACCTCCGCGACGGAGATGTCCTTGGCGGTGATGCCTGCAATCCTGTACGCGTTCTGGGCCGCGACCCTGGTCGCCTCGTATGATGTGATATCATCCCTCTGGAACAGTGCCAGAGTGTCGCTCGCCTGACATACGGCGGATACCTTCACGTAGGAATCGGTGTACTTCTTGGCGTCCTCGAGGGGACAGATCACGACCGCGGCCGCACCGTCGGAGATGGGTGCGCAGTCGAAGAGTCCGAGGGGCGTCGCCACCGGTCCCGACTTCAGGACGGTCTCGATGGGTATGGCCTTCCTGAACTGTGCGTTCGGATTCAGTGCCCCGTGGGCATGGCTGTTGACCGAGAACGACGCGATCTCCTCGCGCGTCGCTATGCCGTCGTGTATCATCCTCTGCGCTATCATCGCATGAAGCGAGGCGAAGGTCAGTCCCATACCCGCCTCCCATTCCGCATCGGCGGTCTGGTCGAGGATGAGGTTGACGTTGGCGTCGTCCATGTCGGTCATCTTCTCCGCACCGGCGACCACGGCGATGTTGTGCATTCCCGATGCGACCGCCATGACACCCTGCCTGAAGGCCACGCCTCCCGAGGCGTCACCCGCTTCCACGCGCACGGCGGGGATGTGGTTGGATGCCAGTCCCGAATAGTCCGCGATGAGCGCATCGATGTGCTTCTGGCTGATGAAACGTCCCGCGGCCATGTTTCCGATGAACATTCCGTCGATCTCCGAACCGGACAGGCCGGCATCGGCTATCGCCTTCAGTCCCGCCTCGATACCGATGTCCCTGAAGGACTTGTTCCAAAGCTCACCGAACTTGGTGACCCCTACTCCTATGATTGCTACGTCCCTCATGCTATCACTCCGACGAGGGCATGACGATCTTGTCCTTGAACATCGCATACCTCGCATAATCGATCACGACCGTCTTCGCCATCCTCTGGGCGACGGTCGGGGCGTTCTCCCTCCTGTAATCCTTGATGTTGTCCGTGACCGTGATGTCGAACGCATCGCTTCCGGCTCCGGATCCGTACGACGTGACGAATATCCTGTCGCCGGGCTCGGCGACATCCAGCACCGATGCGAGTCCGAGGGGGACGGCACCGCTATAGGTGTTGCCGATCTCGGGCGTCAGCAGTCCCTGGGCGATCTGCTCGTTGGTGAATCCCAGCTGGGCAGCGACCCTGGTGGGGAACTTGCCGTTCGGCTGGTGGAAGATTGCGTATTTGTAATCCTCGGGTTTGGTGCCCATGGCCTCCATCATCATCTTCGCCGCGGAGGTGACATGGCGGAAGTACGCGGGCTCCCCGGTGAACCTTCCTCCGTGCTTGGGGTAGGGCATGCCCTCCCTCCTCCAGAAATCGGGCGTATCGGTCGTGAAGCTCAGTGTCTTGTTGATCTTTGCGATGATGTTCTCGCTTCCGATGAGGTACGCCGCGCCTCCCGCGGATGCGGAGTACTCCAGCGCATCCCCGGGTGCTCCCTGGGAGGTGTCCGCTCCGATCGCCACTCCGTACCTCACCATGCCGGAACCTACCAGCCCCATGCAGACCTGTATCCCTGCGGTACCGGCCTTGCAGGCGAACTCCATGTCCGCCGCGGTCATGTTCGGAGTTGCGCATATGGATTCCGCGACTATGGTGGCTGTCGGCTTTACAGCGTACGGGTGGGATTCGGATCCCACGTACACCGCGCCGATGTCCTTCGGGTCCACGTCGGGCACCCTCGCCATCATGTTCCTCGCCGCCTCGGCGGCGATGGTCACTACGTCCTCATCCGGTGAAGGGACCGACTTCTGATTGATGAAAAGTCCCTTTCCCATCGCTTTCCCGTCGACTCCCCATACCCTTCCGATCTCCTCAGGCTTTATCCTGTAGCGGGGTATGTAGGCGCCGTAACTGACTATCCCTACGTCCATCAAATCCCTTCCTTGTATTTCTCCAGTCTTTCTACTATCGTTTCAACGGACATGTCCGTCGATACCAGCGGGATCCTCTCCAGTCTGGAGAGCTTCACCGCCAGCGGGTCCACCGCATCCGGTTTGTCGTAGACGACCAGCGCGGGTGTGAGCGGATGTGCCCTGATGGCGATCATCGGCGAGCGCCCGTAATGGACGTCGGTGAAGATGAGCGCCCTCTCGGTGCTCCATCCGTATATCTTCATGTAATCGTTGGAACTCAGGAGCATGATGGTCTTGAGAGAATTGACTATGGTGTAGCCGTAGACCATCTTCTGGGGGAGCTTGTCCGGGTTGAGGTTGGTGCCCCCGATCTCCTTTATGAACTGGTCCATCGGGACGCCGTTCCTGAACTCGCCCATGGATATGATGCACTCCGACATCGCCTCGGGCACGTACTTGGAGATGGTCTGGGAACCCGTCTCCCTGTCCAGTTCGATGAATGCATCCACCAGCTTCTTGATCAGTCCCGCTCCGGGCGACTTGCGCCTTCCGGATTCGTAATCGCTGATGACCGAGTGGGAGACGCCCATGGCCTCCGCGAGCTGGTTCTGCGAGAGTCCGAACTCCTCCCTCCATTTGCGGATGGTCATCCCGGGTTCGTTCGAAAGAGTAATCTCGCCTGCGATCTTCTCCTTCAGTTCCTCTATCATGGATGCACATGGCGGGGACCCTATATAATGATGTCGAATCCGTCATCCGTCAAATGACGAATATACCTGTGAACTGAGGGGAATATGTCATCTGAAAAATCGTATCTGGCACATATCATTCCCGGGATCGACGCCGTGATGGCATCCCTAAGGATGGCAATCAAAAAGTACATCCCCCGCAGCGCGTTCTAGGCATCATGGTCACCATCGTCTACGCATCGCAGGGCGGCAGTTCCGGGAGATACGCCGGATGGCTGTCCGAACGTCTAAAGGCACCGTGCTTTCCCATCGGTTCCGTGCCCGAAAACATCGACGACGACATCGTGTTTATAGGATGGAGGTCCGGACCCGCGATCGTCGGTCTCAGTGACGTCCCCTGCAGAGACAGAATCATCGCCGTGATATGCGTCGGCCTCGAACGGTACGACGAGAAGGCCATGGATATCCTGAAGCGGAAGAACTCCGTCGGGGACCTGTTCTACGTGCGCGGGGCGATGGACAGGGGATGCCTGAGATTCGGCCAAAAGATACTCCTTGGCATCGTGAGCATCAAGATGCGCCTGTTCGACCGCAGTCCCGAGGACAGGAAGGTGAGGGAGGTCATGGACCATGGAGGCGATCTCTCCTCCGAGGACCAATTGGACCCGTTCGTATCCTGGTTCGGGAACAGATGAGACATCACAATATTATATCGCGTGACTATAGGCCCCTCAATAAGAGGAGTCAAAATGACCGTCATCGGCGATTGCAGGAAGAAGCTCTCCACGGCAGAGGGAGAGGTCACCATCTACAGCCTCAGGGAACTGGAGAAACAGGGGATCGTTAAGGATCTCAGGAAGAAACCGTACTCTATCCGCGTTCTGATCGAGTCCCTTCTCAGACAGAAGGACGGCAGGCTGATCACGGACGACGACGTGGCCAACGTGGCATCGTGGAACGCCAGGGACAACGGCGACATCGACATCCCGTTCATCCCCGCACGCGTCCTGCTCCAGGACCTCACCGGAGGAGCGGCCGTCGTAGACCTCGCATCCATGAGGGCGGCCGTCGCGGATGTGGGGAAGGACCCCTCGGTCATCAACCCCCTCGTACCCGTGGACCTCGTCATCGACCACTCCATACAGGTGGACGTTGCGGGATGCCCCGAGGCCCAGGAGAGGAACGAGGAGATCGAGTTCCAGAGGAACAGGGAGAGATACGCCCTGTTCAAGTGGGCCCAGAACTCCTTCAAGAACTTCAGGGCCGTCCCTCCGGGAAAGGGCATCTGCCACCAGGTCAACCTGGAGTACCTGTCCCCGCTGGTCCATTACAAGAGGACCGACGACGGTGCGGTCGCATATCCCGATTCGTGCTTCGGTACCGACTCCCACACAACCCAGATCGACGGGCTAGGGGTCGTCGGCTGGGGAGTCGGCGGGATCGAGGCGGAGGCGGTCATGCTCGGCCAGCCCTGCTACATGAAGCTCCCCGACGTCATCGGGTTCAGGCTCACCGGGAAGCTCAAGGCGGGAGTCACCGCCACCGACCTCGTGCTCACCGTAGTGGAGATGCTGAGGAAGAAGGGCGTCGTCGGTAAGTTCGTGGAGTTCTGCGGACCCGGCTACGAGAGCCTGGAGCTCGCCGACAGGGCCACCATCGCCAACATGGGTCCCGAGTACGGGGCCACCATGGGATTCTTCCCCGTCGACGGGAAGACCATCGACTACCTCAAGCTCACGGGACGCAGCCCCGAGCACATCGACCTCATCGAGAAGTACGTCAAGGAGCAGTGCCTCTGGTACGACGGAGAGGCCGAGTACACCGACATGCTGGAGCTGGACCTCGGCGATGTCGAGCCCTCCCTCGCGGGACACAAGAGACCCCAGGACAGGATCCCGCTGTCAAGGCTCAAGGCCAGCTTCGACGACACGCTCAAGGCGCTGGGAGAGACCAGGAAATCCGCCGAGGGACTCTCCGACGGATTCCTCGCCATAGCCGCCATCACATCGTGCACCAACACCGCCAACCCGTCCGTCATGATCGCGGCGGGACTCGTAGCCAAGAAAGCCGCCGAGCTGGGTCTTACGAAGAAGGACTGGGTCAAGACCTCCCTGTCCCCGGGATCTAGGGCGGTCACCGAGTACCTCAGGACCTCCGGCCTGCTGCCTTACCTCGAGAAGATGGGCTTCCACGTCACCGGATACGGATGCATGACCTGCATCGGTAACAGCGGCCCTCTGGACCCCGAGATCGTCAGGAAGATACAGGACAACGACCTGGTCGCCGCGGCGGTCGCATCCAGCAACAGGAACTTCGAGGGACGCATACACGCCAACGTCAGGGCCAACTATCTGGCGTCGCCCCCGTTGGTCGTAGCGCTCTCCATAGCGGGAAGGATCGACATCGACACCGCCTCCGAACCCCTCGGAACGGTGGACGGGAAGGACGTCTTCCTGAAGGACATCTGGCCCACCGAAGCCGAGATCAAGGAGCTCATGGACAGGTACGTCACCACCGAGACCTTCGTCTCGCAGTACTCCAACGTGTTCGAGGGATCGGACAGGTGGAAGGCCATCGACGCGCCCACCGGAGCACTTTTCAAGTGGGACGAGAACAGCACCTACATCAGGAACCCGCCCTTCTTCGAGAACATCTTCGACGAGCCCTGCGTGAAGAACATCGAC
>JAFPVN010000316.1 GCA_017395275.1 Candidatus Methanomethylophilaceae archaeon
GTGTTCTTGCCGTGGATGCCGAAGTCCTTGAGGTCGAGGTACCATGCCCCGTTCTCCTCCTGGCCGGCGTACTTGGATCTCTTGAGGTCCTCCACGATCTTCCTCGCCGAACCGTCGGCGATGTACTTGGACTCCCAGGTGTACCTGTCGAGGGTGACGCCTATGTTGGCTAGGGTCTCCCTCAGCCCGTCCAGCATGGCCTCCGCGGTCTTGCGGACGGTGTCGATGACCTCCTTGTCCCCTGCCTCGAACTTCCTCAGCATGTCGGAGATCTCCTCCTGGACGGCGGGATCGGACTCCATCATCTTGTTGGCGAGACGGTAGTACGCGACCCACTTGTGGTCGGTCTTGTCCCTGTCCTCGGTCATGTCGACCTGGTCCTCGGTGAGGTTGTTGACCCCCCACGTGAGGATGACCACCTGCTTGCCGACGTCGTTGACGTAGTACTCTGTGGTGGTCTCGTAACCACACATGGCGAAGCTGCGGGCGAGGGTGTCCCCGATGATGGGGTTCCTGGCGCGTCCCACATGAATGGGACCGGTGGGGTTGGTGGACGTGTGCTCCACGTTGACCCTGATGCCCTTGGCGGGGTGGGACCCGTACCTCTCCCCCATGGAGAGGATGTCGCTGACGGTACCCTCGACCAGGGCCTTCTGGTCCATGGCGAAGTTGAGGTAGCCGTTCACGGCCGAGACCGATGCTATGGTCCCCTCGGGCCTGATGTTCGAGGCCAGCTCCTGGGCGATCGCGGCGGGCGCCTTCCTCATGGCCTTCGCCATGGTGAAACAGGGCACCGCCAGGTCCGCTCCCTCCACGGAGGGGATCTCCGTCTGGAACTGGGTACCTTCCGCGCCTGCGGCAGCCAGTGCCGCGGCGACGGCCTTCTCTACATCCGATGTGAACTTATCCATCGCTGACATGCTATCACTGAATCTTGTATCTGAGGATGGCCGCGATACCACCGAAGGCGGTCATGAGCATCTGCCCCTCCTCCGAGTCGGTGGAGATGATCTCCACGTCGGTGTTGTAGACGTCCGCCAACTCGAAGAAGTCGTCGACCAGGTCCTCGTTCTTAACGACCTGCGCATTGGCGTGGCAGACCGCGCATTCGACCCTGTCGTCCGCATCGGGGACGGTGGCCTGGTAGCTGTGGCCGTTGGGGCACTGGACGGTTATGCGCCTCTTGTTGAGGTCCTCGGAGAGCAGCAGCTTGTCCACCGCCCCCATGTTGACGGCGTCCCTGACGATGTCCTCACCGTACGCGGAGAGTCCACCGTCGGCCTTCCTGATCTCCGCGAAGAGCCTCTGGACGAACTGCTTCTCCTTGATGAGGTCCACCTCCTGCATGGCGCCGGCGGCGTTGTCGACGAGCTCCTTGAGTCCGGACTCGTCCGTATAACCTGTATCGAACAGCGGGGTGATGACCTTCTTGGCCAGCTCGTGGTGCAGGAACCCTTCCTTGATGAAGAAGTCCTTGGTTGCCCCGGGTCCCCCTACGAGGATACCCTGGAGGTCCATGATGCTGTCCAGGAAGACGGTGGTGGCGTTGTCCGCCACCTTCACGAAGAACTCGTGGGCGGCGATCTCGATCAGCCTCTCGAAACGGACGGACGACTGACCTCCCTGGTGGTGCTTCGAGGGGACGAGCGAGTCGAAGTGCTTCAGGACGATGATCCTGGTCCCCGACAGCATACCGAGGGTGGCCTCCTTCCTGTCGATGACGATGAGACCGTAGTACTTCTTGTCGATCATCATCGCCTGGAGGGGGTCGGTGAAGAAGGTGGAGTCGCACCTGTACATGAACGCGGTGATGGGCTCCGGAGGGTCGATGACGTACTGGACCATCCTGGTCTGGTCGCCTGCCCTGGGCACCTCCCCGCAGAAGATGACCATTCCGTTCTCCGGCGGGGACTTGTAGGTCTTGAGACGTGACATTATGGAATCGATGGCTCCCTGCACGTTCTTCATCGTGCTCTTCGACTTGATGTTCGAAGACTGGGAGTACTCATCTCGAAGGTAGGCCATCACGTCGGAGATCTGCTTGGATCCCGGGATGTACACTGAGATGAGCTCGGTTCCGCGGCCCCTGTGGGCCACGATCTGCTGCATTGCCTTTTTGAAATCGTACTTCGACCTCTCGGAACTGTCGGACATGCGTTAGCACCTTCTCTGGTATACAGACGAGGGAAATGCACATTAATAATAAAGGTATTGGTACGGGACATGCAGAAGGCTGTTATATCGGTCGGAGGCTCCGTCCTCATACCCGGGAACGACGACGCTGTCTACATCAGGCAGCTGGCGGATATGCTCAGAGAAGTTTCGAAGGAAGTCCAGATCGCCGTGGTCGTCGGAGGCGGGAAGATGTCCCGCTACTACTCGGAGACCGGCAGGCAGCTCGGAGGGACCGTCTACCAGCTCGACGAGCTCGGGATCGGCATCACCAGGGTCAACGCCAAGCTCCTCACCGTGGCGCTCGGGGACATCGCCAACAGCGAGATCCCGCTCAAGGCGGAGGAATGTGCCAGCATGTCCGAACCAGGAAGGATCGTCGTCATGGGGGGCACCGAACCCGGACACACCACCGACGCGGTCGCGGCCATGATCGCCAGGTGCATGAAGGCCGACAGGGTGATCAACGCCAGCAACGTCGACGCCGTCTACTCCGCCGATCCCAGGAAGGACCCCGACGCGAAGAGGTTCTCGAAGATGACCATAAAGGAGCTGAAGGAGGTCGTCGGCGACGAGCACGACGCGGGAAGGTCCTACGTCTTCGACCCCATGGGCGTGGACATCGCCATGGAGAACCGCATCGACCTGTTCATGGTCAACGGAAGGGACCTGTCCGAGCTGAGGAACGCCATCCTCGGCAAGGAGATCAAAGGGACCTTTGTCGACTCTCACTGAATGGGATCCAGGTCCTTTGAGCTCAGGATCTCGAAGCCGAGGGACCCTATGAGGCCCTCGATCCTGTGCTGCTCCGACTTCTTGAAGGCTTTCTTGTGGAGGTACACGCACTTCGTGCCCCCCGTGGCCTCGGACGCCTTGCGCATGTAGTCGCATATCGTGTCGTCGTCCATGCCGTCCAGCTGGTATCCGGGGACCATGTGACCTATGTCTATCTTGTAACCGAGCACCATCTCGGTGAACCTCGGTGCGTAATGTCCCCCGCCCACGCCTATGGCCTGGATGTATCCCCCGTCCTCCGGGACGTCCTCTATCACCCTTCCCAGGATCTCCGCAGCATGCTCGTCGCCCCAATGGGTCTCGTCGGAACCGATCTCGATGAAGTAGGTCGGCGTCTCCAGGTAGGGGCCGTGGTGGGTGACCTCGAAGGACACCTTGTAGAGGTCGGTGTCGTTGTATGCCGATATCAGTCTGAGCGCCTGGCTCATGGACGACGGCGAGGATCTCACCAGCGTGCCGTCCCTTCCCCCGAAGTCCGCGGTCTTGTAGTTGCCTATCGGGTGCACGGTCAGGGTGGGGATGCCGCTGGCGGCCTTGTGGCGGCTCATGAACACCATCTCGTCGGGGACGATACCGAACCCCTTCGCCTTCTGGTCGATGAGCTCGGACGTGATGTGCAGTCCGGAGATGGTCATCATCACGTCGTCCCCTCTGCGGAGATACGAGTTCTCCCCGTCGGACCCGATGTCCTCCCAGTCCCCGTTCCTCCTCAGGAACGCCGCCATGTTCACCGACGGAATGTCCTGGGGGCAGCATATGAGCAGCCTCGTCATGGGACTCCGAAGCACCTTTCAATAAATAAGAGGACCGCATCCCGCACCTAAGATGACCACATTCAACCAGCTCGGTATCAAGGAGGACGTAATCAGGGCAATGAAGAGGATGGGATGGGACAGGCCCACCCCCGTCCAGGAGGCCGCGGTGCCGTCGGGACTGGAGGGGCACGACCTGCTGGTCCAGGCCCAGACCGGTACCGGCAAGACGGGAACTTACGGTTCCGTCATCCTCAGCCGCGTGAACGGCGGGTACAGGACGCCCTCGGCAATCGTCATAGTCCCCACCAGGGAGCTGGCGCTCCAGGTCTCCGAGGAGCTCACGAAGATGTCATCCTTCACCGGCCACGTATGTCTTCCCGTCTACGGCGGCGTGAACATCGACAACCAGGTGAAGCAGCTGCGTGCGGGGGAGGATGTGGTCGTGTGCACCCCCGGCAGGGCGAAGGACATGCTCACCAAGCAGGCGCTCCACGTATCCAAGGTGTCCATGGTCGTCCTGGACGAGGCGGACAGGATGCTGGACATGGGATTCAGGAAGGACCTGGACTTCATACTGTCGAAGATGCCCAGGAAGAGGCAGACGATGCTGTTCTCGGCCACCATGCCCGACGACGTCCGCGCCCTCGCGCTCTCGAAGATGAACGACCCGAAGGAGTTCCTCGTGTCGAAGGACGAGGTGGTCCTCGACCTGATCTCGCAGTACTACCTCGAGACGGACAGGGACAGCAGGAAGGACGCCCTCTGCGCGATACTCGACGGCAACAAGGGGAAGACCATCGTCTTCTGCAGGACGAAGCGCAGGGCGACGCAGCTCTCCAGAAAGATGGACAGGTCCGGGTACAGCTGCGGCCTTCTCCACGGCGACATAGAGCAGAACAGGAGGGAGAGGACGATCAAGGCCTTCAAATCGGGGACCACCGACGTCCTCATCGCCACCGACGTCGCCGCGAGGGGATTGGACATCGACGACGTGAGGTTCGTGGTGAACTACGACGTCACCGACCCCGAGACCTACGTGCACCGCATCGGCAGGACCGGCAGGGCGGGGAGCAGGGGGACGGCGGTCACCTTCGTCCTCGAGGGCGAGATGGCCGACATACAGCGCATAATCAAATCGACGGGGAAACCGATCAAACCATACGATATCGGGACGGTCCGCAAGGCACAGCCCTCGGAAGGCGCCGAGAACGGCCCAAGAACGAAAAGGAGCGAAAAACCCAATAAGGACACCCCCGAACGCCGCAATGCCCGTGAATCGCCTGAAAAAGCGAAAGGAAAGAAGATGCGCTTCGTCAAGA
>JAFPVN010000317.1 GCA_017395275.1 Candidatus Methanomethylophilaceae archaeon
AGGTTGTAGAGAACGAAATACGTCATATCGTTGTCATCGGTCTCGCCGAATACGAACGCCTCCTCGTATTTCCCCTTGTGATCTTTAACTCTAACTCCTGGATTTTATGGTATAAGTCCGGAAGCCTACCTGCGGCCTTCTGGGCCGGATCCGCAGGACCGTGCCGACCGGCGGGGCGATTCGGCCCTCGGACGGGGCCGGGGTCGCGAGCCGACCCCCGTTCCAGTATGTTCATGGCGGCGTTAACGTCCCGGTCGATCCTGAGGCCGCAGCGCGGGCACTCGTGCCGCCTGACCGACAGGCCCTTCTCAACGTAGAGCCCGCAGCGGGAGCACAGCTGCGACGTGCCCCGGGGATCCACCAGGACCACGCTGCGGCCGGCACTCTGAGCCTTGTCCGCTATCCTGGCGCGGATCATACCCAGGGAGGCGTCGGCGTACAGCCGGCTCATCCGCCTGGACATCGATATGGAGCGCAGCTGTTGGACGGAGAGGTCCTCCATCACGATGCCGCCGTGAAGGAAGACGGCATCGTGGGACACCTGCTCCACCATCTGCTTGCGCTTGTTCGTCAGCCTCTCATATGCATGGGCCAGCCTGGATCTGGCCTTGTCGTACGCCCTGGTTCCGGGCAGGGTCTCCGAGAGCCTCCTGTGGAGCCTCTCGAACCTCTTCAGGTCTCTGGAGAAGCCCTTCGGGTTGTCGTACACGGCGCCGTCGGAGAACGCGGCCACATGGCTCACCCCAAGGTCTATCCCCACGGGCGACGAGACGTCCCTCTCGGGCCACTCCTCGCCCCTCCCGTAGCCCGCTCCCATGTCGAACGTGACGCACGCGTAGTAGTCGTAGTGCGTGCCCATGTCCTTGCGGACGACGGTGCACGTCCGGGGGTCGCCGGGGAGGGGCTCCTGCCGGCTCCCCCTGACCCGTCCGACCTTCCCGAGCCTGAGACGGATGCGCCCGCCCTTCCGTTCCAGGCGGAAGTCCTGCGGCTTGGGGTACCCGTAGGACCTCGCGGCGCGCACGGACTTGAACCTGGGCCTCCCCCGGCCCCTCTCGATGCACGCCCTGTAGGCGGTCAGCGCCCTGCGGGCGGCGTCGTGCATGGAGTTGTTGTACATGCCGCGGATGGACGGGAGCCTCTTCCAGATCAGCGTGGAGAAGCGGCACAGCTCCGCGAACGACGGGAGGCGCCCGAAGTCGCGGAGGCTGAACGAGCAGTAGAGGACCATGTAGTTGTACGCGCGGCGGTACCCCTCGATGCAGGCGGCTATCGCCCTCTCCTGCTCCGAATCGGGGTAGATCTTGGCCTTCAGCGTCAGCACCGTCCTCTCGCCGTCCCCGCCCATCCGTCGTCACCATGAGCGGAGCCGCGCTCTGGGTATTTGTCGATTTCCCGCGGCTGTCGGCGGCCCGGGGCAGGCCGCCCATCGGCTATACCACAATGGCGGTATAGCTGTCCCGACGTTGATCGGGACATGGCCAGACATACGGGCACCTGGAGAAAGAGCATCAATCGAGGGATGTATACCATCAAAATCGGGAGTTAGAGTAATAATCCTTACCCGGGAACAGCGCCGGAGCGTCCCGCCGGGATTAGCGTTATATACGGTGCACGACGGTGC
>JAFPVN010000318.1 GCA_017395275.1 Candidatus Methanomethylophilaceae archaeon
GCCATATCCAGACTAGGCCACCTGTCCGTATTGGTGAGTAATGAGGTTTAGGATAAAAGGGTTTGTATTGAAGGGAGGGGTTTTCACTCCTCTTTCTTCTTCTCGGCGGGCTTGGCCCAGGTCTCGACGAACTCGATGGTGTCGATTCCGACGGACTCCCTCAGGTCGTTGACGATCCTGAACTTGGCCATCATCCAGTTCTGGCTGAACTTGGTGAGATCAGAAACA
Source organism: Candidatus Methanomethylophilaceae archaeon (assembly GCA_017395275.1). Classification (GTDB taxonomy): domain Archaea; phylum Thermoplasmatota; class Thermoplasmata; order Methanomassiliicoccales; family Methanomethylophilaceae; genus SIG5. The sequence continues at coordinate 229 of JAFPVN010000318.1, forward strand.
TTCACGGTGATCTTGTCGTCGGTGAATGCGAAGGTGAATCCCTCTGCGCTGCCGAAGTCCATCTGGACGATCGCGTCCGCCTTGGCGGCGTTGTCCTTCATGACCTCCTCGACGGTGAAGGTGTACTTGAGGTCCTTTCCTGCGAGGAAGTTGTTGAAGTCGACCTTGACGCGTCCCGCACCGACGGTGACGACGGTTCCGGTCCTGTCGCCGAGCTTGACCTCGAGTCCGGGCTGGGGCATGATCTCCTGCTTGTAGAACTCCTTGATGGGGTAGGTCTCGATGAGCTTGGGGTCCTTCGCTCCGACCGCGTCCTCGCACTTGATCTCAATCTCGGTCTCCTTTCCGACCTCGGCGTTGGCGACTGCCTCGTCAAGGACCTTGAAGAACCTTCCGGATCCGATGATGTAGGGCATCGCTGCGTAGGAGTACTTCTCGTTGAAGATGCCTGCCTCCTTCGCGACGTCTGCGCTGGTGGTGTCGAAGACCTTGTCGTTCTCGACGATGCGTGCGGTGTAGTTGATACGGACGATCTCGCCCTTGTTGAGTGCTGCCATTATTTGTTCACCTAATAGTGTTATTGTCCCCCGCTATCAAGAGAACCTATAAATAAGGTTCGCCCGCGCGCCTTATATGGCTTCGGTCCTGGCCTTGGAGAGATCCCTCTCCGCCAGCGCGTCCTTCGGTATGACCACGCGTATCCTGCCGAATCCTCTGAACACGTCCGCCTCGGAACGGGACGGGTCGTACTCCATGAGAATGACATCGTCCCCCTCGCTCCCGAGTACATATCCGCATCCGTCCTCCCCGAACTTAATGACGTAGTCGGTGAAGAGGTCGTAATCGACGTCCTCGTCGAAGCCCATGTTGCACTCCTCGTAGATGGTGTCCGGCTCCTTGTCGGTGTAATAGATCCTAAGGTCGGGAACGTCGGATTCCGCATCCGCGAAGAAGTACAGGTATCCCCTCTCGGGAAGAAGACCGCCGGTGTCCATCCCCTTCAGGTCGGCAAGATTGATCTGGCACATGAAGAAGAAGTCCTCCGGCCACGGTTCCTTCATCGCCCACTTCTCGGGTACCACGGGGTCGCCGAAGAACCTGGAACCCTCGTATTCGGCCTCGCCCTTATCGCATACCGTGAATCCGATCATCCTATCAGCCTGTCCGCCTCTTCCCTGGCCTCGGGCATGCCGTTCTCGGACGCCATGAGGTAGAGCTTCCTCGCCTTCTTCAGGTCCTTCTCCACGTACTCGCCCTTCTCGTACATCTCCGCCAGCAGGAACATGGCCGTGGCCGAACCGGCCTCGACCGCCCCCTCGTACCATCTCACGGCCTCCGCGAGGTCCTTCTCCGTCCCCGTACCGGTCTGGTACAGGTTCCCGAGATTGGTCATGGCGTAGGGGTTCCCCTGCGCCGCCGACAATGAGTACCATCTGAACGCCTCCGACGGGTCCGCTTCGACACCGTTGCCGTCCATGTACGCCTGGGCCACGTTCAGCTGTCCGTAGTCGTCCCCGAGGTTGGCGGCCTTGAGATAGCATTCGAAGGACCTCTTGGCGTTGCGTTCGAAGTATGTCCCGGAATTGATCAGGTAACCCAATGCGCACAGCGCGCGTGCGTCGCCGTTGACCGCGGCCAGATCGTACCACTTGACCGCCTTCTCCATGTCGGCGTTCACCCCGAGCCCCATCTCGAACATCTCGCCGATGTCGCATTGGGCCGGTGCGTAGTTGCTCTCGGCGGAGCGGCAGAACCACTCCATCGCCTCCGTATAATCCACGGATTCCCCTTCCAGACCGTATCTCCTTATCACGCCCATCATGTGCTGGGCCTCGGGATTCCCGCGCAATGCTGCGGAACGGAACAGCGACACCGCCTTCCTCCCGTCCTTCTCGGTACCGGCGCCGTTGGCGTACAGGTCCCCGAGGGCATACGTCGCATCGACGGAACCGGCATCCGATGCCTTGGTGTAGCATTCGAACGCCTTCCTCATGTCCTGCTCCACGCCGTCGCCGTACTCGTACAGGGTGCCCAGCACGAAAAGTCCCTCCGGGTCGCCCCTGTCGGCCGCGACCTTGATCAGTCTGGCCCCCTCCTGGGGATCCCGGTTCACACCGTTCCCGTCCAGGTACATGTTGCCCAACCTGACGCAGGCCCTGCAGTCGCCGGCCTCCGTCATCCTCCTGAGCGTGCGCAGCCCTTCCGCGTGCTGCTGATCCGTCCCCTCGAGCAGGGAGACCGCGTCCTCGAACTCTCCCATGGTATCACTCCAGTCCCGCATAGCGCATGAGCATCTTCCTCTCGGCCTTGGTGGCGAACCGCCACTCCCCCTCCGGGAGGTCGCCCAGCTGTATGTCCAATATGCGGACCCTCTTCAGCTCCCTGACCTCGTATCCGAAGTGCTGGCACATGCGTCTGATCTGACGGTTCAGGCCCTGCGTTATGATTATCCTGAACCTGTACTTGCCCAGCCTCTCCACGGTGCATGGCTTGGTGACGGTGTCCAGTATCGGCACCCCTCTCGACAGGGCATCTAAGAACTTATCGTTCAGCGCCTGGTATGTGGTGACTATGTACTCCTTCTCGTGGTCGTACCTGGACCTCATTATCCCGTTGACCAGGTCCCCGCGGTTGGTCATTATCAGCAACCCCTGCGAATCCTTGTCCAGACGTCCCACGGGATAGATCCTGCGGTGGAAGTTGATGTACCTCACCACGTTGTCCTTCTCGCCCTCCGCCGTCGTGCATACGAGTCCGGCGGGCTTGTTGAACAGAATTATGACGGTCTTGCCGTCATCCTGGATGTCCTTCCCGTTGACGCAGATCCTCTGGGAGGACGTGACCTTCTGTCCCATGACGGCGGTCTCGCCGTCCACGGTGACCTTCCCTCCCTCTATCAATGCATCGGCCTGACGCCTGGAGCATACCCCGCAGTCGGCGATGAACTTGTTGAGACGGACCGGTTCCTCATCCATGGTATCCGATGGGGACGTTCGCATTTAGTTATAACGCAGGCCCCAGCTCGGGATAGGTCAGCGTGCACTTCCCGTCCCTGACGGAGAATTCGGCGTACGCGCCGTTGACGAAGGTCATCCTCGGCGCCTTGTGGCCCACGTCCGCATCGAACACGACGGGCACATCCAGATCCCCTATCGCGTAGAGCACCGCATCCTTGTAGTCGTCGCCCTCGTAGAAAAGCGGCCTCCCGAACACGAAGCCGCAGACGTTCTCGAACCATCCAGAATCCCTCATGGAACGGAGTGCGGACACGGTATCGTCATGATCGGAGACGTACGCCTCCATGTACCATACGATCCCGTCCTCGCGGTACCTCTCGGCGAAGTCGCGCATCCTGTCGCGTTCCGTACCGACCATCCCCTTCAGCTTGTCGAAGCATCCGCCGATGAGCCTTCCCGCGAAATCGGCGTCCGGGGAATCCCATACGGTGTCGGCGACGCACTCGAACGGCTCGAGCCCGGTGACCCTGTCGACGAAGCCCTCCGCGTGTTTATCGAAGGATGTCTGGCACTTCCGCTTCCCTTCGACGAATTCCAGGTTCTCCGTGATGCTCCGGTGCCACGGTTCCATGCCGTAGTCGCCGTAGTTCCCGCAGTAGATGCTCATGACGTCGCAGTTGACCGTCGCCATGACGAGGATGTCGGTGTTGTCCGAATATCCCTGTATCCACTTCGGATCGTCCCTGAGGCCGGACATGTCCAGGTATTGGAAGATCTCGTTCAGGTAGTCCCCTCCGGACGCGGACACTATGTACCTGACGTCCCTGTCGGCGATCAGCGATTCCAATTCCCTCGCCCTCTGCTCGGCGGGCGAGCTGCGCTCGTCCCCGATGTCGGTGAAGACGTTGGAGGTGAACACCGTGCCGTAACCCCTCTCGGCCAGCCTGTCGCGGGCGTGCATGAACCTGACCTTATCCAAAGGTTCGGATGCTCCCGCTGACGGCGCGGTGACGCCGATGGTGTCCCCCGCCCTGATGAATCCCGGCACTATCATGTTGCCGGGATATCTGCGGGCGGGATTAAAAACGCATCCGCATCAGATGCAGACGTACGGGACGTCGGGCGACAGCATGCGGACGTTCGCCGAGTACTCCGAATCCCTGATGTCCAGGCACCGGAACCCCTCCTGCGCGTCGGTACGGACCATCCACGCGGCGCCGAACACCTCCCTGAAGGAGAGGTCGGAGGCCTTCGACCTGATTCCGCACACTATGCGGCTGGCGAACCTGACTATCAGGCTCGACCTCATATCGGCGATCTCCATGAAGCAGGCGGCGACGAACCTGTCCTGCCCCCTGCGGCAGGACGGCATCCTGCTGGGCGGGAAGGACTCCAGCACGCATCCGAGGCCCAGTTCGGAGAGGGCATCAACCAGCGCATCCTGGTATCCCTGCTCCCCGGGGGAGTACGATTCCGATATCTGGCACATCCTGTTGCGCAGCGCTATGAACCTGTTTATGAAATCCCTGCGGACCTCTGCATCCTTCTCCATGCATCACCTATGCACGAGGGAGTATTACAATCTAACAAAATTATTAACGTTATGATTGTTATGATTGATAGGCCGATTCGCGCGCGCATATCTTTATTAGAGATGTCCCCGTTCGGATTCCAGGTATAACTATGGTTGACGAACAGGCAATCAAGGCGGCTCAGGAGAAATTCGGAGCCCTTCTCAGGAAACAGCTGGACAGGGTCGAGGTCCTCAAGAACGAGGGCGCACCCGTTGACTACTCCAAGCTCGACAAGCTCATCATCGGCGTATGCGGAGGGGACGGTATCGGTCCCTACATCTGCGCATCCGCACAGAGGGTCATGGAGTTCCTGCTCGCCGACAAGCTCAAGGCGGGCAAGGCGGAGATCAGGGTCATCGACGGCCTCACCATCGAGAGGCGTGTCGAGGTCATGAAGGCCATCCCCGACGACACCCTCGCCGAGCTCAAGGCCTGCCACGTGATCCTCAAGGGTCCGACCACCACCCCCAAGAAGGGTGACCCGTGGCCCAACATCGAGAGCGCCAACGTTGCGATGAGGAAGGAGCTCGACCTCTTCGCCAACGTCAGGCCGGTCAGCGTCCCCGAGCTGGGAATAGACTGGACATTCTTCAGGGAGAACACCGAGGGAAGCTACGCCCTCGGAAGCGACGGTATCAACGTGACCGACGACCTCGCCATGGACTTCTGCGTGGCCACCTCCCAGGGTACCGACAGGATCCTCCGCGCCGGATTCGACTTCGCCAAGAAGACCGGTAAGAACTACGTCTCCGTCATCACCAAGGGCAACATCATCAAGACCACCGACGGTAAGTTCCTCAGCATGGCCGAGGAAATTGCAAAGGAGTACCCCGAGGTCAAGTGGGACGACTGGTTCATCGACATCACCACCGCCAAGCTCATCGACCCCGCAAGGAGGTCCGCGTTCAAGGTGTTCGTGCTCCCCAACCTCTACGGAGACATCATCACCGACGAGGCCGCCCAGATCCAGGGAGGGGTGGGCACCGCGGGATCCGCCAACATCGGTACCAAGTACGCCATGTTCGAGGCCATCCACGGATCCGCTCCCAGGATGGTCACCGAGGGAAGGGCGCAGTACGCCGACCCCTGCAGCATGATCAAGGCCGTCGCCATGATGATGGACCACATCGGAGAGGCCGAGAAGGCCAAGAAGCTCAACATGGCACTGGACATCTGCTGCCAGTTCGAGAAGAAGCTCGTCATGACCGGAAGGGACACCGGAGCCACCGGCAACGAGTTCGCGGACTACATCATGGAGACCATGCAGAGGCCCGACATCGAGAAGGTCTGGCAGGGCTACATCGACGCAGCGATCGCCGCAGCCAAGAACTGAGTGGCATGCTGCTTAGAGCTGAGGCCCTCACCAAGGCCTTCGGTCCCGTCAAGGTGCTGATCAGAGCCGACCTCCAGATAAACGAGGGGGACAGCATCGGCCTGATCGGCGTCAACGGGGCCGGCAAAACCACATTCTTCCGCATACTCCTCGGAGAGGAGAAGGCGGACACCGGTGAGCTCACCGTCAACACCACCCGCATAGGATATCTGCCGCAGTTCGCAGAATCCATAGAGGGATGCACGGTGAGGGACATCCTCGGTCGCCCCTACGGGCACATCGAGAACATCAAGAGGAGGATGAGGGAGCTCGACGCCGTCATGGCGTCGGGCGGGGACGACGTGGATTGGAACAACGTCGCCACCGAATACGCGAGACTCGAGGCGGAACTCGCCAAGAGCAACGTCAACGACGAGAAGACCCAGATCGACGCATTGGAAGCGGTCGGACTGTCCGCGGACTTCATGGAGAGGTACATGGATACCCTCTCCGGAGGGGAGCGCACCAAGGTCATGCTCTCGAGGGTCGTCGTCCAGGCCGAGGACTGCGACCTGCTGTTCCTCGACGAACCCACCAACCATCTGGACATCGAGACCGTGGAATGGCTGGAGGACTTCCTCCTGAAGACCAAGGTCTCGTGCGTGGTGATCAGCCACGACAGGTACTTCCTGGACAAGATGGCCACCAGGACCGTGGAGATATCCAACGGCAAGACCAGGGAGTACAAGGGCAACTATTCCGCCTTCATAATGAAGAAGATGCTGGACCTCGACCGCATGCAGAAGGAGTATGCGAAGTACGTCAACCAGAAGAAGAAGCAGCAGGAGATAGCCGCCCAGATGCACAAGGACATGTGGTTCGCGTCCGTGCACAAGACCCGTCAGAAGATGATCGACAAGATGGACATCAAGGAGGCCCCGGAGAAGAGCAGGGAGATCACCGTCAGGATCCAGGCGGCTCCGAAATCGGGGAAGAACGTCATCATAGCGAAGGGCCTGACCATAAGACAGGGCGGGAAGGTCATACTCAGCGGTGTAAATCTTGACATACACAAGGGCGACAAGCTGGGAATCTTCGGCGCCAACGGGCAGGGGAAGACCACGCTCGTGAAGGCATTGTTGGAGGAGATCCCCTGCGACGGGGAGCTGTGGGTGGCGCCCGGGGCCAAGGTAGGATATTTCTCGCAGAACCACGAGAACCTGAACCTTGAACTTACAGCCGAGGAGCAGATCCTCCAGGTCATAGGGAAGGACCGCAGGGCGGACGCCAGGAAGCTGCTGGCGAGGATGCTCCTGTTCAACGAGGAGGTGGACAAACCCATGAAGTACCTCTCCGGGGGGGAGAGGGTCAGGGTATCCATCACGCTACTGCTGCTGCAGGAGACCAATCTCCTTGTGCTGGACGAGCCCACCAACTATCTCGACATACCCGCGAGGCATGCGGTGGAGGAGGCTCTCAACGAATACAACGGCACGATCATAGCCGTCACCCACGACAGGTACTTCCTGGACACCGTGTGCACCAAGGTGTGCGAGGTGAAGGACGGCAAGGTGAAGGTCACCAACGGCACCTACTCCGCCGCCAAGGGGAGGCCGAACACCACCGAGATAGTCATGGACGCCGACGAGTACAAGGTGCTGTCGTCGTTCACCAACTGGGCCACCGGCAGGAAGTACGTCAAGGGGGACACCGTCCTTGTCGCACCGGCGGAGATGAAGAACTACGAATGGGCGATATCGCAGGGCAAGATGAAGAAGACCGGCGGCAGGCAGAGGAAGAAGGTCGCGGTCTCCAACGAGAAGCCCGACGAATGACCCAGACATCAAAAAACGATCGTATTTTCCGATCCCCTGCGATGGAAAGTCCCATCTATCTCCCAGTTATCGAAGTGGCATGAGGCTGGGAAAGACTCCGTTGATACTGCTCATCCTGATCATGAGCATGTTCGGTCCGCTGTCCACGGACATGTACCTCTCCGGTCTCCCCCAGATGGTGGAGGACTTCGGCACCACCGAGGCCACCATGAACATGTCGCTGTACATGTTCATGCTGGTGCTGGCATTCAGCATACTCTTCCTGGGGCCGATAAGCGACAAGTACGGCAGGCGCAGGATACTGCTGATCACCATGGCGATCTACGTCGCATCCAACCTGGCGTGCGTGTTCGTCACCGACATATGGTTGTTCATAGCGCTGAGGATGGTTCAGGCCTTCGGCGGAGGCGGCGCCATGGTCAGCTCGTTCGCGCTGATCAAGGACCTCTTCACCGGCCGCGAGAGGGCCAGAGTACTGTCCATCGTCGCGATAATAGGCATCCTCGGGCCGATAATGTCACCCGTGATAGGCACACTGCTGATCAACCTGTACGGTTGGCATTCCACGTTCATCGCCCCTGCCGCGGTGGGGGCGGTGTGCATGGCCATGGGCGCCCTCCTCCCCGGCGACATACCGACGGAGAGGCTGGAGGGAAGCATCGCCAACACCGTGATGAGGGTCGTCGTGATCCTGAAGGACAGGGGATTCACGATGTTCATGATGATGATCTGCATCTTCACCGCTTCCCAGCTTGCGTACATATCGGTATCGTCGTACATCTACCAGCAGAAGTTCGGCCTCAGCACCACGGAGTACAGCCTCGCCCTGGGCGCGGCGTGCATACTGGCACTTATCGTCTCCAGGGCGATCTCCCACCTTCATCTGAGCAACCTGAGGACGGTGGCGGCGGTGTTCCTCCTCGGGATGCTGAGCCTCGTGATGATGACCTTCGCCGCTGAGCACTCGTGGTATCTCTTCCTCCTGTCCATCGTGCCCTGCTGCTCCAACACCATAACCGCCCGTTCCTTCGGATTCGCCATACTGATGAACCATCACGACGGCGACAACGGTTCGGTGTCGTCGGTGCTCAACTTCAACACCTTCATCCTAGCGTTCTTCGGGATGGTGATCGCATCGTCGTTCCCCAGCGACATGTTCATCTACGGCATATCGGCGGTGCTGCTGGTCTGCTGCATAGTGTTCGCCGTCATGTGGGCGATGCTGAAGCATCTGGACTACCCGGTGAGGAATCTGAAGGAACAATGATCCTCGATTAGGATATTGGTATAATCATTGGTATAATGCATTCCAACCATTATACCAATCGGATGCCCCAAGTATACCGATGGGCGCCTACAATATACCAATCGAACCTCACATTGGCGGAGGACTGGATATGTTGTTTCCACATCGTTAGAGTCTAAAATACAATAATATAGTCCATAGCAAATACAGAGAATACTGCACCAAGGGGGAATCAGGAGGTCCGTACGTTACTTCACAACGATGCTATGCGGGGGCCAGTCCATGATGCTGACGCCCTCGGTGAAACCGGTATTCGCGATGGATGACGCCAAGA
>JAFPVN010000319.1 GCA_017395275.1 Candidatus Methanomethylophilaceae archaeon
GCATTCTCGTATACCTGTACAAAACTGCCCGGCAGGGACACGCCCCGAGTCAGTATCTCCTCGGGGTGATGTACGTCAAGGGTGATGTGTATCCCAGATCGGATGAGATGGCAGCGGAATGGTTCGCGAAGGCCGCGGAACAGGGATACGGCAGGGCGCTCAGGGCGATGGAGGAGTACCGCAGGGACGGGAACTTCCTCGCGCTGGTTACCAGGGAGTATCTGGAACCGGACCGTTACGATGTGACGGATCCGTTTCCCTGTAACGTCGGTAACAATCGATTGCCTAAATCGGATCATCCCCTAAGTCGGCATGATATGATGCGGTTCGAGAAGATCTATTTCGATATGGACGGGGTCATCGACGACCTCATGAAGAATCTTGAAGATTTTGTGAAGAGGGAGGAGGAGCTCCTCAACTCGAAATCCGATCTCTCGGATGGAAAGAGGCCGGAAGACGAGGATGCCCCCTCAGGAGTAAGATACAGTCTGGAATGGATGTCGGGAAGGGTGAAATCGGTCAAGGACATGTTCGAACTATTCGACGAAGTCCATGGGTTGTATGGTGACAGGGTGGAGATACTGACCGCTGTCTCGAAACAGGATGGGTCCGTGGACGAAGAGGGGCTCAGGAGATACACCGAGGGAAAGGCCAAGGTTACCATCGCTCCCGGAGGGGAAAGGAAGGAATACGCCAATGGAAGGGAATACGTTCTGATCGACAGCAACATGGACAATCTGGATGAGTGGGACGGATACGGCGGATATGCCATTCAATTCATCGATCCACTGTCGCTGCGCAGGGAACTGTATGACTGCGGCATCCTGGAATGCAAGGACTTCAGGTACAATGCGTACAGGATGATCAGGGAACATTTCCGCAGAGTGGCGGATGATTTTATCGAATCGGGATTCAAGAACGCAGGTACACCGGAATCGGGACGTTCCCAACTCGAGAAATCGCTTACGGAACTTGCGGAAAGGGAAGGAAAGGATTACCGCAGGGAACTGATGGTTATGGGCCTGCTGATCAAACTGTTCAGGGACACCGAGGCGATGGATGTCTGTTATGACAGGATCACCCGGGACGAATCCTTGAAGTCACGGATCCCGGACAAATCCTTCGAGGACGTCTGCCTGTACGGAGGATGTCTGCGTCGCGAACTGTGGTGCGAGTACGAGTTGTTCATGCATTTCGACCATGATGGCCTCCCAGTCATGTCCGCCGAGGAACTGATCGATACCGTATTCGGGAGATACCGTTCTTGCAAGGAACACATCCGTACGCTGACGGAGATCGGAGAGCTGTCCGAGAAGGTTCTGAGTTGGTGGAAGAAGATCGAAATCGCCGTTGCTTCCTGTGAAAGAATACCGTCGGATACCCACACATCCGATTAATAAATGACAAGACAATCAATCCACGAAGGCGTCTAGAAATCTTCGACCAAAAGGGGAATCATAATGCACAAGGAGACCATCATCACGGAATCCGGAAAAACAGTATTCTGCTCCAACGACAGATACTACGGCCCGAGGTCCCTCCCTGTCCTCTATCTTCACGGAGGGCTGGGGGACCCCAACCTGGTAGAACGGTACCGATGTGAATTTCCTCGTTAATTACAATCCGGTGATGTACAACGAACTGAAGAGCGGTAGGATCATTCCTGCGATACCGAGGATATACGGGTGTGAATCCTCAGGAATAATCCAGCGGGCTCTCTCCCCTGTGGAGCTCGGTCTCGCATATCGGACATTTCGATTTCTTTGTCAGACAGTATAATCCGTAGATCACGCCGGGGACGATGAAGCACAGGAGCAGTACGGCGAGCAGCAACCAATCGAACCTCTGTTCGTGCACATACCGTCCGCAGTGTGGGCAGTATCTGGTGGACATGGGTTCTACATTGGCGTATAGGATAAATAGATTTCCCTGTTTGTACAGGATTTAAGGATTTTTACCCCTGCGGTAGGGTATCCAGTGTTTCAGCAGAAATCCCTCATCTCGCCCTGCGGCATATCACCAAAGCAGCCAGCAGGACCACCGCCACGCCGTAGGTCATCCCCTCGCTCCATCCGCCGTTGGAGGAGCGGCCTTCCTCATCCTGAGGAAGCGCTGAGCATACCCTCATCATCCCCAAAAATCAGATGTCTGGGACATCACTCGCCGAGGCGCAACGCCTTATCGAGATTCCCAAGGTACTTCTCGTCCTGGAGGAACGACCCGGGCACACCCCCGATCATCCTTCTGTACAGTGAATAGGGGACGGCATCCGCTGATCTACCTGCAAAATCAGTCGTAGGTCGTCCGCATGCGCTCCCTTCCGATCTGGACACGGACATTTCATATTCGGGTTATATAGAATGGGCGTGTACGTATACCCCCATCGGTAGTAACACTATTAAAAAATTAGTAACACTAATATACAGGTTGATTAATCAGTCACCGCATGAATACGAAACTTATCGCAATTATCGCAGCAGGTATCGTAGTCGTCGGCGCGGCTGTCGCCGTTGCCGTCACATTCGGCGGCAACAACAGTTCGAACGACCATCTGGATAAGACCGGAAGGCTGCTCATATACGGCAACGCTGACAACAACGACTATCTCGACGGGGACGACCTCGATCTCGTGAAGGACCTGGTCAAGGACCCCAGCAAATGGGACAAGACCAAGAACCCCTACGCGGACACCAACCACGACGGGAAGATCGACCAGGCCGATGCCGACCTCCTTCAGAAGTTCGTCAACAAGGAATCTGCTACCATGTATTTCGTGAGCGCAAGCGGAGAGGTCGACAAGATCACCTACCCCCTCTCGAAGAACATCGGATGCATCCACATGTACCCCATCGACGCGTGCATCGCCCTCGGGCTCTACGAGGACATCAAGGCGGTCACGCACAACGTCGTCACCAACGTGCAGTGGGGGGACAAGGCCAAGTACCCCGAGACCCACGCCTTCACCGACATCGGGAAGCCCCAGACCGATCCCGAGCCCGCCCTCCAGAGCGGCGTGAAGACCATCCTCAACCACACCGAGTCCGACCTCTCCAAGCTCGAAACGGCGATCGAGGCAGGACACCTCGACGTCAACGTCGTACAGCTGAACCTCAGCCTCTACGATCCCGACGGACCCGACAGGAACGGTTCCATGCTGATGCTCGGAGTCATGTTCCAGGTCGAGGATAAGGCCGAGAAGTACGTGAAGTTCATGGACAAGATCACCGACGAGATCAAGGGCAAGAGCCTTGCGGCCAAGACCTGTCTCTGCGCGCTCTACCCCACCGCGGCATCCACCGAGGTCGACGTCACGTACGACGACGGCACAATGTACGGGGAGCTGTTCACCCTCTCGTTCATCAATGTGAAGGACGCCTTCCACCCCAGCGCCGACATAATGTATCCGGAGCTCGAGATGGAGGAGGTGTACAACCTCAATCCCGACGTCATCTTCTACGTCTCGCTGAGCGGTACCAACGACACCGTGGACGAGGGCAAGGCCGAGTTCAAGGAGTCCGCAGACTTCTTCAAGGAGACCAACGCCTACAAGAACAAGATGGTGTTCGGTGCGAACTACTACGTCCTCGGAAACGTCAGCGGAATAGCCCAGCTCCCGCTGATCTGTTCCTACCTGTGGCCGAACGACTTCGACTCGGAGAAGGGATGGAACTACATCCAGGAGTACTACGACCAGTTCACCCTGTACAAGGACGTGGATGTCAAGACCCTCGCGGGGGCCCAGATCTACACGCTCTGAAACCGGGGGCGTACGCGCCCCCATTACCTTGACCCCATGACCCTTTCCGACGATGTATCCAACGATCCCCTGATCGACGGCGTCGTCCGCCAATCCGTGGACAGATGGAGCAGGCCGCTCGATTCGGAACGGCTCTCCGAGTCCCTTGACGGGTACCGCAGGTACACCTGGAGGAAATGGGTCTTCATGGCTGCATGCCTGACCCTGACCGTCCTGGTATCCGGTTACTCGCTGACGATCGGAGGCTACTCCATAGGTTTTCTGGAGACCTTCCAGATCGTGTGGGGCCACATCGTCGGCGATGTGGCCGATCCGCTCAAGGACCACATCGTCATCAACCTGCGCCTCCCCAGGATCGTGACCGCGATACTGGCGGGCGTGGGGCTCGCCGTCTGCGGCGTCGCTATGCAGAGCTCCCTGCTGAACCCGCTGGCCGACCCGTACACAACCGGAGTGTCCTCCGGAGCGCTGTTCGGGGCAACGTTGGGCATGATCCTCCACATCAGCCTGCTGGGCAGCGGCGGGATAGTGCTGAACGCGTTCGTCTTCGCCCTGATCCCCATGGTGGCGATCATGCTGGTATCCAAGGTGA